>JAFVMP010000014.1 GCA_017506845.1 Campylobacter sp. | reverse complement strand
TAGCCATTATATTCCTCTATTAATTAATGGCTATATTTTATCAAAGTTAGGATAAAGTTAGAATTAATAACGCTAAAAAGTTAAATTTATTCATTGATTTGAGCTTACTATGCTTTTTGTCGCTTTGATTTTGTTATCAGTATATAAAACTACATCTTTTATTATTAACTTCTTAATTGCTTTGATAAAATTATTCATAAATTCAAAATCTATTCCGCCGTTATTAGTAGGCAATTCCATAGCGATATTAAAACTTTTAGAACTTCTTAATTTATTGCCAAACGAATATTTGCCCAATAAAGATTTTGACATTGCAGTAGTAAAAAATAACATTATTTCTTTACTAAATTCTCTTTTATCATTCCAATAAACACCAGTATCATCACCGGCGCTAAATTCAAAATCTCTATAAAATACATTACCAAAAATATCAACTGTAATCGAATTTTTAGGGAACATAATTATTGGATTTGATATATAGTTAGCAACTCCATTATTAGTTATACCAGCCATAACAAACGGCAAATCTCCGCAAATTTGGTCATCTTTTTTTAATCTTTTTCCCTGCTTGATATGGTTAAAAATTTTTCGATATTCAAATTTGTTCCAATTATAATTTTCAAATTTAGAAAGAGCAGATAATTCAGCGGCGGTTAATTCGTAATCTTTTAGTGACGCGGCAGCAAGATACGCCTCTAGCTCTGCTACTCGCTCCGCCTCTAGCTCTGCTACGAAGCTCTCCATAAATTCAAAATCAATATCACCATCTCTATTTATTGGGAGTTGGATTTTGATTTGTTTTATCGATGTAACTGTAGAACTATCACCCCAACTTAAATTTGCTAATACTTTTTGAAAACACGCAACCAAAAAATGCATAACATTACTATTTTTTAAATCAAATTTAGATTTTAGTACCTTGACTCTATTCCCGGTGAAATATTTCTGTTTTTGATAAAAAACCGTAAATGTATCCTGTGCAAATGATAGCGTATTTGCTTCATTTGCATAAATTTGATTTTCATTAATATAGCCTGCAATGCCGTTATTTTTTGTAGTTCTTACTACATAAGGCAAACTATTTGAAATTTGTTCGTTATAAATATTTTCTAATGTATTGGCATTAAAAATTTTTTTACTTGAATTTACCTCAAACAAATCTCCAAGCCTAAATTCACCCCACTCAATGCTACTTATTTTTTGATTAAGTGGGGAGATTACTTTCCCAGATTATCTTTTTGATTTTTAATTATTTGACTTACTTCCCACGCTAGATAGTCGCTTACAGTCTTTTTAAAATCCTCTAAAGTCGGCCTAGTATCAATAGGCGCTGATTGATTCCAGTCTGAGCCACTACTAGGGTCTATTACGCCTTCGAAGTAGTCATTTGAACTAAGCAAATTTAGATAATTTTTGCCATAATGCACTAGATCGACAACCTCAGCATACCTGGCCTTAGCGTTACCAATATCTCGTAGATTTAGGCTAGATTTAGCCTTTTTGCGGTTTGCTCTTGCGTAGCCATCATCGCTAAAATCTATAAATTTAACCACATGTTTAGCATTATGAGCCTCACCTACTTGAAAGACATAAATATTAGTTTGAACACTAGATTTACCGATAAATAGGTCAATTGGCATTTTGATACTAGCTATTAAAGTGTTAGATTTTAGGATCTCTTTGTTGATAGCTTGGGCTTTGCCACTTCCGGCTGAACTTTGGATAATTATAGCTGCATAGCCTTTATCCATCATTGATAGGGCTTTTTGGACAAATATCATTCCATTACCCTCAGCTGAATATGGAGGATTTAGAATAAATGCAGTAGCTTTAAATTTGCCCTGCTTTGTGCCATAGGCATAATCTCCATCAAAATCTCTAAGGCTATCTTTATTTAAAATATTTGAGCTACCATCACCCATTAAGATCATATTTAACACAGCAAGCATATAAATATTTGGCAAAATTTCCAAGCCCATTAGCTGTTCAGCTTTTATTGCGGCGATTTTTTGCTTTTGATAGTCTGGGGATTGAATTTGATTTTTAGCATCTTCTATCATTTCGTTCATCGCAGCAATCAAAAGTCCAGCCGAACCAGTAGCAAAGTCCCAAACAAAGCTATCTTTATTTACTCTAGCGAGTTTAACTAAGAGTGTTGCGACATATGGCGGAGTCAAAACAACATCATTTAACTGATCTTGAGTAAAGCCTAGCCAAGCATACATTTCATTGAATAATTTACCGGTAAAATCGATATTTAACTCACTTTTGTAATACTCACCTAAATCATCTACGATTTTGCAAAATACACGCTTGAGTTGGCTCTCACCGTTTATTGGCTTATTTAAATTTTCAGCTGTTAGAGTGTTAGCTAGCGTGCGAATTATTAGCTTTTGTTTATCTTCTGGGATGGATTTTTCTTTGAGAAAATTTATGACTTTGCTTAAAATTTTATCACCATCTCTTTCTCCGTTTTCTTCAGATGATATTAGATTATCTTTTGTAAGTGGTGCAACCTTGCCCTCAACACCTAAAGTAGCGATAATCGTTGCTACAACAAGATAGACCCTATCATTTTCGCTTAAGCCTTTTTCATCTCTATAAATATCATTATTTAACTTAGTTAAAACTATAGAAATTTCTTCATCTTTCTTGGCTTTTATCGCTTCTAGCTCTTGAGGGGTTAGATTTAACTCTTTTAGCTTTTGAGTAAATTTGATAAAATTATCATCTTTTAAAAATGATAAATCACTATATTCGCCTACTTTTATAGCTTTAGCTAAGTTGGCTTTGCTTACATAATATACGCCAATTTCTATCTCAAGTTTGTCGCTTAATGTATCTTTAAAGCCAGCAACACCAATAGCAATAATCTCATCATAGTTAGTATGGTGCAAAATGGCATTAGCATAATGCACAGCACCATTAACCGCATATTCGTTAATATTCTTGAAATTTGGCTCATTTTTAGTATTTTTGTTATCGATTTGACCATCTTTATCAAGCTTAATTAGCTTATCTTTATAGCCTTTGTATTCAATTAAAACTGGATAATATTTTAGACTTTTTGGGTCTTGCTTTAGCAGCTTAGCATCTGGGCGATTACCACCTGCGCCGCCATTTTTAGAATAGTATAAATTTAATGCGTTATCAATTTGACTATTTAAAGACTCTTGTTCGAGTTTATAATCTAATTTATAGCTTTTTAATTGAGAATTAATGTAATCTGCAACATTTGGTTCTACTGATTGAACTTTGGATTTAGCCATTTTAGTTCCTGAAATTATGATAATTTAAAAGCTGTAATTATATATTAAATTTACTAAAATAACAACATTTATATTTAATCATCGTCGTAATCTCTATTAGTTTGGGCTTCAACTTCGGCTATTAATTGCGCCCTTTCACTCTCACTCATTTTGGCAAATTCCTCTTTAAAAATTTTAAAACTCTTAGACTCTTCCCAAGTTATAAATTTATGTTTTTTATTACTTCTAGCTTTAATGATTTTAATCATTAAAAATTCAATCAACTCATTACTCTTTTTTAATTTTTTATTGAATTTTTTATTTAATTTTTTATATTTCTTCTTAGCTTTTTTTAAATGTTTTGATAGCTGTTTTCTATTCATATTTTCATATTTTGCATAATTTATTATACCCATATGATCTCCTTTTTAGCGTAATTTTACAAAAATTAATTAAATTAAGCAAATGTAAATTTTAGATTTTAAAGAGTGTTTAAAAGTATTTTTAAAACCCAAATTTAACTATTTAATTCACTCATCATCTCTTCAATACTATTGCAAGTTATACATTCTCCACGCTTGATTTCTTTAATAGCTTAAATGAGTATAGACCTTCTTAATCTCTATTTTGTAATCAATTTATTTTTTACAACTTGATATTTATCCTTTCTTTTTATTCGATTATAAATGCATTCTTGTTTAAGCTATTAATTTCATTTAAATATTCCATCTGTCTTTTATAAATGTTGATGAAAAATTCAGTATATTTTGTATAATCACCAGTTTCGTAATAATCAATCATAGCCAAACGATATAAAGAATAATCTTCTTTTTTACTATCTATTATCACTAAAGGCATAATATTGTCATTTTTTAATGAAATGAATTGCATAACTCTTGCGG
>JAFVMP010000156.1 GCA_017506845.1 Campylobacter sp. | reverse complement strand
TTTAATCTTGCCGATTATTAACTCTTTAGCTAGTATTAATCCTTTGGCACTATCTTTAGATGAAAATTGCTGTTTTAATACATTTACTCCTTTATGTTCATAAAGTGTATGCGTAGCGCTAAATGTGTTAAAGTTTTGATAGAAAATCTTTATCCCGCGCACACTGCAAGCAAAAATTAAATCGCTAGAAATGGTTATGCCATTTGAATTTATAGATATGGTTTTTAATGATTTAAGGGCTATCTCTTTTATTATCTCTTTATTTTGATATACTACTATTCTTTGAGATTTTAATCCTAAAAATAGCCCAAAACTATTAAGAACTAGATGTTTCATCGATTAAACTATCTATCATTATTTTTTTATTCATAGCCGATGTTTGTTTTACACAGTATGCGATTATTAGACTATCTTTTGTATCTTTGATTATAGTTATTTTCTTATCTCTTGGCTCTCCTAGCAGCTCTTTAAATTTACCATTTAAATATTTATCTATAAACTCATCACAACTAGTTTGGTCAAGTAAATTATAATCTCCAATTTGGCTTTTATCAAATTCAACCTCTATATCGTGTCTATTAGCTTGAGAGATTATAAACTCCAGTTTTGTAATAGCTGATGGGAGATTTTTGGTTACTAGAAGTTTGTAAATTTGCTTTATATTTTGAGATTTTAATTTAATTATATTTATTATATCTGCTATTTTACAAGGCAGTATATTTTTACTAAAAAATGGAATTTTGATTATATTTTTACTATCTAAATCTATATATGTTTTAGTAGCTATATCTGAATTGCTAAGTCCAGCATATCCGCCATTTTGCCTTATAATATATTTCGAACTTGCTTTTATAGGTAAAGAGTAGATTATACGAGATCTGTTTCTACTTCTTTTGGCTTGTTTGGTATAAAAACACTCTTTAAACAGCTCTTTTATCTCTTGATGTTTTAATATGTTTTTGTCATCTTTTATCTCTATAATCTTGCTTTCATTTGCTTTTAAGATATGGTAGAATTTATCGATATTTTTTGTTTTTATTTTTGCATCTGGTTCTTTTAATTCATTTTTATTATTAAAAAACATACTACTTTTATCTTTGTCTTTTATAATAGCAAATATATCTTTTCGTATATAAAAAGATAGATGATTATCTAGAAATTTGAGTTTATTTAATAATTTAATATCGCCATCATTAAAGGCTTTAAATAATAGATCAAAGACTTTATGTGTGCTTATATAAAATTTACTTGATTTTAAATCACTAGTTATAGCAACCTTTTTGCCATTTTCTTTAGTATGTAAAAGCCCAAGGTCAAGCAAGGTATTAACTTCTTTATCTTTTAATATATTGGCATTTTCATAAACTAGCGAATACACACTATCATCAAATAGCTTTTTACGAGCTATTTTATTAGAATTTAACTCTAGATATTTTTTACTTTGCATAGTTATTTTATTGCTATATTCTGGCTTAATATGATTATAATCATACTTAAATTCACGCTGACCTTTTGAGTTATTTATAAGTTTGCTATTAGCGTAATAAAATACTATACTAGCATCAATGCAGTGGCTATGGCTATCTTGAATTTTGGCTTTTTGTAGCTCTTTATCTTCTTTGCTTAATTCATTTCTAATTGCACTTACTAGTTCTGCATTGATAAAATTGACGCTAAATTCAAGATTTTGATTTGAACTATTTAGTCTATCTTTTATCTTTTGTATTAAAAGATTTACAAAACGCTTTTGAGTACCATTAGAGTGGGTTTTGATTCTATCTAGTTTTAGAATTTCAAGTGCTTTGGCAAAACTATTTGAATCTTTATAAAATAGAGCGTGCCTAAGTGCGATCTGTTCTAGGTTACTAAGATTATCAAAATTTGTAAATTTATTAATATTTATCTTTGCCATCTGTGTATCTATAAAATTTTTAAATTCATCAAGATTTTTTACCTTTATTTTTTCATAGATTGAGTCTAGATATTTTTGGTGTAAATGTTCTAAGGTATAGCTTTGATTGCTCTTTTGTAGATTAGCAGTGGAGCTAGCTGGGATTAAATTTGCTCTAGAATTATATAAGCCTTTAGAACGAGGCAAGATATGGTCATATTCGCAGTTAATCTCATCTATCTTTTGGCCTGAGTATGGGCAAATTATCTCTTTAGCTTTTTGGCGTTTGCTTATTAAATTTAAGTTGCTAGCACTATTTTCAAAACTAAATTTATTCATCTCTACATTTATAGTTATATATGAGATATCTTGCAAGATTTCTGGCTTAAGAGCGGTGCTAATTTCATACGCTAAACGATTTAGATACATCTCTATTTTGCCATTAATAAGCCTAGCTGAATTAGCTGGCAATCTAGTACAAATAGCATTTTGCGAACCAGAACGAATTAAATTTTCTAAAGTGTGGCATTTGCAAGTCTTTAAAAATCCACGATTTTTCTCATCATAGATTATATCTCCTAACTGGCTTAGATAGTTGATATTTGTATTTAAATTGCTTTTATCAAATGGGAGTTTAAACTCAAATACACTATTATGATTATTGATATTTTGAGCTACTTTTGGATATAGCTCTAGGATTGCTTGGATATCTTTATCGTTAATTTCATCATTATTTAGATTATGATAAAAGCTATTTTGATAACTCTTTTTTAATTCGTTTAAATTCTCAAAAAACCCTTTATAACTCTTGTTGCCTTTTATCTTATTTTTTAGCATAAATTCTTCTAGGCTAATTACATCATCTTTAGTAATATTTTTACCAAAAAGAGCTGATATAAGCTCATTTTTATTTCTATTTTTATGTGGCGTATTTTTGCCACACGGAATTAATAAATCATTAGTTATTATTCCTTTTTTTGCACTATCTACTTCGTTATAGTATCTCCTAGCAAACTCTTTAAATTCTCTAATTTCATCACTATTTAACCTAAAAGTATCAGCAAATATTTTGCTATTATTATCAAGAGTTCTTGGATATAAAGCTGTATCCATTAGGCTCTCTTTTGAGATATCTAACACCCTTTGTAAATATTTAGCGATATTATTTTCATCTATATCATTAAGGCTGATTAACTGGCCATTTTCATCTCTTCTTATATGCGTAAAATCATCACTATTTAAAATTTTATAAGTTGATTTTGCTAGACTTGGAGTAATTTTGTCAATATTTAGTATTAAAGTATTGCATTTTTGTGGATTTTTATTTTTACGATTTTCATATGGCGGGATAGTAATTACTGGGTCAATGCTTTTTAGATACTCTAAAGCTGATTTTGTCTTTAGAGAATTTAGCATATTTAGTTTATTACTTTTTTGTATATCAGTTATATACTCCATATAGTTGATATTTCTTATTATATTTTTCTTTAGTTTTGCATCATCAAAATTTATATTATCTAGATATTTATTATTAAAATACCTTCTTAAAATTCGAGTTTGGAAATTTGCAATATTTCCAACAAAATTATAAAATTCATCTAAATTATTAAATTTATCAGATTTTTGAATTATAAATTCGCAATCTTTATAAATTAATCCTTTTATATCTTTTAAGTAGCTAATTCTATGCTTGTTATTTTTATCAATCTCATTGCTAATGCTTTGAAGTAGGCTTTGTATATTTTTGCTAGCTTTTATAGCTTCTTTATTCTTTTTATCTATATTGCTTAGAATTTGACTTTGAGTTTCTAGTATCTCTTTAATTTCATCATTTGAGTGATCTACAACTATCTCATTTAGAACTTGCTCAAACTCATCTTTATTTTTACTAAGTCCAAATATATATCCATCTAAACTATTTAAAAAATTAACTATATCATCATCTAGGCTTTCATTAAATTCGATATTATGATAGTTAAAACCACGATTTTTAAAAAGTCCATAAATCATCTCTTTTTGACTTTGACTCAAGCTATTTATAGGCAAAATCTCATTAAGTAATCTTAAAATAAATCTATCTCTATCATAACTACGCCTAGCATGGCGACGAGCGGTTCTATCGCTTTTAGAAAATGTTAAATTTTTATCAAAATATATATTAAACGCATTTTTATAAACTATAGAATCCTCATTTGTAATAGCGATAAATACGCCATTGTTTGCAGCACCCATATCGATATTTATAGATAACTCATTCATAAACAACTCCAACTATATAAATGATTTTGATTTTAATGAAATTTGACTTACAATGGTTTAAAATATAAAATAAGTTTAGAAAATTAAGAAAAAATTGATAACTAAATATCTATAATACTAGCTAGCTTATCTATGTGCGATATTAAATTTATTAAAACTCAAAATTGCTACTAGCTTTTGATCTGCTAGTAGCTACAATAATTAAAGCAATTAGATTTTAATAAAATAATCTCTTTAATAATATCCCAAATATACTTGGTTAAAACCTAATTTCCTTTAACGCTTAACTCTTTTAAAAACTCTTCTATATTATATTTAGCTCTATAAGTTTCACTCATTAAGTGTATCATTATATCACCAAGGTCTATTACAGTCCAATCATCGCTACTTTCTACGCCTAAAAAATTCTCACCAGCTGGTTTTAACTCTGTTTTTAAATCATCAAGCAAAGCAAAGCCATGACGAGCAGCCAAAGTAGTAGCTACAACTACAAATTTACTTAAATAATCCCTTCCTTGCATATCTATAACTTCGATATTTTCAGCCTTTTTTTCATCTAAAAGCTTAACAATTCTATCTATTCTATTTTGCATTTTTATCCTTATAAAAACTCTGAACACTACTTAAAATAGCAGATGGAACCTGCTTGAAATTTAGCTCAGATTTAATTTTTGAAGATGAGATTTTAACATTTATATCAAGTTTTTGCAAATTTTCATCTATTTTAATACCATCTCTACACGCTACAACAAAGCTTACCAATGCTTTTAACTCATCATATCTATGCCATTTATGCAAGCTATTAAGCTGATCAGCACCGATAATTAAATAAATTCTACTAGCGTTAAATTTATTTTTAAAATAGCTCACACTATCGATACTTGCTACTGCTCTATTTTGGCTAGTTTCATAATCGCTTACTATAATTTTTGGACTTAAATTTTCCCATAAACTCCTACACCACTGCAATCTTAAATTTGGTGGAGCGCCAAATTCGCTTTTAAATGGATTTAAAAATGTTGGAATTATAATCAGCTTATCGATATTTAAATTTTTAAGTGCAGATTTTACCACTTCATCATGGCCAAAATGCGGCGGGTCAAAACTTCCTCCAAAAATGGCTATATTCAATTTTTTTTAACCTTTTTTTTAGTAAAATTAGCCCTAATTATACCCAAAAAGGATAAAAATGGCACTTAAAATAGCAATTAACGGTTTTGGAAGAATAGGTAGATGCGCTGCTAGAATTATACTAAATAACCCAGCAGAGTATGAGTTATGCATTATAAATGATACTGCTGAACGCAGAATGACTAGATACCTACTAAAATACGATACAGTTCATGGCGAATTTAATCAAGATGTAGAGATTGTAAATGATGATTATATCGCAGTTAATGGTAAAAAAATTAGAGTATATAGCACAAGAGATATTAATGATATGGATTTAAGAGGAATAGATGTAGTGCTAGAGTGTACTGGCAAATTTCTTACAAAAGAAAAATGCCAAACCTATATCGCAAAAGGCGCTAAAAAAGTAATAATGAGCGCCCCAGCAAAAGATGATACTCCTACATTTGTACTAGGTGTAAATACTGATAAATACGAAGGTCAAACAATCATCTCAAACGCAAGCTGCACTACAAACTGTCTTGGCCCAGTAACTAGAGTATTAGATGATCTTTATGGTATTCAAAAGGGTTTAATGACTACTATTCACGCCTACACAAATGGCCAAAGTCTAGTAGATGTAAAATGTAGAGATTTTAGACGCTCTAGAGCTGCAGCGGTAAATATGATTCCAACTAGCACAGGTGCAGCTAAAGCTATGAAGCTAGTAATGCCTAGCCTAGATGGCAAACTACACGGTCAAAGCATTAGAGTACCAGTACCAAATGTATCAATAGTTGATCTTACAGCTGTACTTGGCAAAAGTGTAACAAAAGAGGAGTTAAATAACGCTTTTGTAGAAGCTAGCAAAGGTAGCCTAAAAGGAATTATGGCAGTAGATTTTGATGAGAGAGTAAGTGGCGACTTTAACACTTCAAGCTACTCAAGTATAGTAGCAGCTGATCTAACTCAGGTAATATGTGGAGATATGATCAAGGTAATGGCATGGTATGATAATGAGTGGGGATATAGCAACCGTCTAGTAGAGATGGCAAAATTCATAAGCGAGAAATAAAATGAGCGAAATAATTTCAGTTAAAGATATAAATTTTACACCAGGTGCGAAGGTCTTTATAAGATGTGATTTTAATACTCCTATGGATGAGTTTCGCAATATTACAGATGATAGACGCATACGCTCTGCAATACCGACAATTAGATATGTTTTAGATCAAGGTTGTTCTGTAATTTTAGCTAGTCATCTAGGCCGCCCAAAAGATGGATATGAAGAGAAATACTCTTTATTGCCAGTTGCTAAAAGACTTGGTAGGCTAATGGATAGAGAGATTAAATTTGCTCACGATGTAGTCGGTCACGATGCTAAAGAGAAAGTAGAAAAATTAAGAGCTGGCGAAATTTTAATGCTTGAAAATTTGCGTTTTGAAAAAGGCGAAACCAAAGATGATAAAAATCTAGCTAAAGCTCTTAGCGAGTTAGCTGATTACTATGTAAATGATGCTTTTGGCGTATGCCATAGAGCTCACTCTAGCGTGCATGCTATAACTCAATGCTATGATAATGAGCATAAAGCAGCTGGATTTTTGCTAATTAAAGAGATTGAATTTGGTCAAAATCTAATCCGCCATCCTAGTCGTCCTTTTGTCGCAGTTACTGGCGGATCAAAAGTTAGTGGAAAACTTCAAGCCTTAACCAACCTGCTTCCACGCATAGATAAGCTTATTATCGGCGGTGGAATGGCATTTACATTTTTAAAAGCTCTTGGTGAAAATATCGGAAACTCACTTTTAGAAGAAGAGCTAGTAGAAGAAGCTGCAAATATCCTTAAAAAAGGCCGTGAATTAGGCGTAAAAATCTACCTGCCAGTAGATGTTGTAGCTGCTCAAACATTTAGCAATGATAGCCCTATAAAATATGTCCCAGTCCAAGAGATACCAAATGGCTGGATGGGCTTAGATATCGGCCCAGCAAGTGTCAAGCTATTTAAAGAGGCTATTGCAGATGCTCAAACTATTTGGTGGAATGGCCCAATGGGTGTATTTGAGATGGATAAATTTAGTAAAGGTAGCATTAAAATGAGCCACGCAATAGGCGAAAGCTTTGCTACTACGGTTGTTGGCGGTGGCGATACTGCAGATGTCGTTGAGCGTGCTGGTGATACTGATGAGATGACATTTATCTCTACTGGCGGTGGTGCTAGCTTAGAGCTAATCGAAGGCAAAGAGCTACCAGGCGTTAGAGTACTTTTAAGAGAAGATAGTCTATGATTTATGCTGCGAATTTAAAATGCAACCACACCAAAAAAAGCTATGCAGATTATGCTAAAAAGCTTAGTAATGGACTTAGTCAAAATAGCAATAGCGTGATTGTATTTCCTCCTTTTACTGCTTTGAGCGAAGATAAATTTAACTTCACTCAAGGGGCGCAAAACTTCTATCCAGCACAAAATGGCTCATATACTGGTGAGATTGGTAGTCAAATGCTAGAAGAATTTGAGATTACCACTGTAATGATCGGCCATAGCGAAAGACGCGCTCTAGGTGAAGATGAGCCATTTTTAAAAGCCAAATTTGATTATGCTGTAAGCAAAGGCTGGGATATTATCTACTGTATTGGCGAAGATGATATAACTCATATGAATGGAAGCACCAAAGAATTTCTAAGCGATCAATTAGCAAATATTGATTTAAACTATGAAAATCTAGTAATCGCCTATGAGCCAATCTGGGCAATTGGCACTGGAAATAGCGCTAAAGTTGAGTTTATAACTGAAATTTTGGATTTTATATCTAGCAAATGCTCAGCTCCACTTCTATATGGAGGCAGTGTCAATCTATCCAATATAGATCAAATCAAAGCAATAAAATCATGCGATGGAGTTCTTGTCGGTACTGCTAGTTGGGATGCTGATAAATTTTTAGAAATTATCAAAAAGGGTTAATAATGATACTAGAGGGTAAAAAAGGTTTAATAGTCGGCGTAGCAAATAAAATGAGCATAGCCTATGGAATTGCTCAAGCTTGTAAAGCTCAAGG
>JAFVMP010000155.1 GCA_017506845.1 Campylobacter sp. | reverse complement strand
GCCATTTTAGCTCTTTCATGGCCGATTTGAGCCTCATCAGCTACATCAGCAAAATCTCTAATTCTTCTAAGCAGTCTAAGCGCAATCCTAGGAGTGCCACGGCTACGCCTTGCTATCTCTAAACTTGCTTCTTTAGTAGCTAATTTACCAAGCTTCTTAGCTGCTAAAGTAATAATTTTACCAAGTTCATCAGCAGTATAAAACTGCAATCTAAACTGCATTCCAAAGCGATCACGAAGAGGCGCTGAGATCATTCCAGCTCTAGTTGTAGCTCCAATTAGAGTAAATTTAGGTATATCAATCTTAATAGTTTGAGCCGCAGGACCACTACCTATAATAATATCAAGCCTAAAATCCTCCATAGCAGAATATAAAACCTCTTCAATAGCTGGACTAAGACGATGAATCTCATCAATAAAAAGCACATCGCCCTCTTCTAGATTAGTCAAAATTGCAGCTAGATCGCCACTTTTTTCTATCATTGGGGCTGAAGTTATCTTAATATTTGCTCCCATTTTAGAAGCAATTATATGCGCTAGTGTAGTTTTGCCAAGTCCTGGAGGGCCATAAAATAGAGCATGATCAAGGCACTCGCTACGCTTTTTTGCCGCAGCGATAAATACTTCTAAATTTGCTTTAATCTTATCTTGGCCTATATATTCATCAAAACTTGAAGGCCTTAGACTGACCTCATACTCACTTTCAAAGCTAACTCTTTCAATCTCTACAATCCTATCCAAATTCTAGTCCTATAACTCAAATTTATCAAATTTAGCGCCCATTTTTTCGTAATAATACGCCCCGCCTCTAATCTCTTTTACATTTTTAAATCCGTGCTTTTGTAGCAACTTCATCGCATCTTTAGATCTATTTGCCGTAGCACACATAAGATAAAATTCATCATCTTTTTTAAAAATATTCTCCACAGAGCTTACAAAAAGCGGATTAACCTTGCCACTTAAATTCTCATAAGTAATCAAATGCGACCCTTCTAAAATCCCAAATTCCAACCACTCGCTAGGTAGGCGAATATCTACTATTTTACTATTTGCTATATTCATATTCTGCACTTGGAAATTTAACACTTCTTACATCATCAGCGTAATTTTTCATAGCTTCACGCACCATCTTTGCCCCTTGCATATATCTTTTTACAAATTTAGGTTTAAACTCATCATAAAACCCAAACGCATCGCTCCATACTAGCACCTGCCCATCGCAATCAGCCCCAGCTCCAATGCCAATTGTAGGCACTTTAAGTGCTTGTGTAACCCTTTTACCAAGCTCGCTTGGTACGCCTTCTATTAGCACCATTTTAGCTCCAGCTTTTTCAAGTGCTAAAGCATCTTCAATTATAGATTGAGCAGCATTTTCATCTCTTCCAGCGACCTTATATCCGCCCTCTTGGCGTGATAGCTGAGGCTTTAGCCCAATATGAGCAATAACAGCAATACCATTTTGATTTAATAGTTTTATTGTATCAGCCATCTCCTTACCACCTTCGATTTTAACAGCATCGCAAAAGGTATTTTTATAAATTTTTACCGCATTTTTCAATGCAATTTTTGGTGTTATAACTGAACCAAAAGGCATATCAACGACTAAAAATGCCCTTTTAGTCGCTCTTTGTACAGCTTTTGTATGATATATCATCTCATCAACACTAATACCTAAAGTCTCGCTAGAACCACCAAAACTCATATTTAAACTATCACCAATCAAAATCATATCAGCAAACTCATCAAAAAGCCTTGCAAATAACGCATCATAGGCTGTAATCATTACAATTTTTTCTCTATTTTTCTTTGCAATTAGATCATCGATTTTTATTTTTTTCACTTTTTTCCTTTAAATTTTTGAAATATTTTACTAAATTTAACTTAAATTTTGTTACAATTTAGCAAAAATCAAAAGAGCAAAAGATGGGTTTATTAAAACAGCTAGAAGCAGATTACGATCTAGACATTATTGAGGACTATTTAACACACTTTGGCGTGATGAATGGATTACTCGATAAGCTCATTGTAAATTTGGGTAGGAATGATGAATTTGATGCTAGTAGCTATGAGCTTAATAGAATTTTTCACAATATCAAAACTGCAAGCCAATACTTAGAGCTAACCCCAGTAGTCAAACTAACTACGCTAGCTGAAGATATCACAGCAAAACTAAAATCTAAGCGTGGAACAGGAGTTGCTGCTTCAAATGAGCTTATCGACTGGCTACTTTTAGTTGCTGATCAGATGCAAGGCTACTTAGATGATATCGAAAACGATGAGATATATTTAAGAATTCTAAATCCTAAAATTATAGCTATTCCAAATGAAATTTTTAATTAATTTATTAACTTTTAAGTCAAATTTGAATATTATTCATCACTTTTTACGGGGGTGACTTGGCTTCGACAGGAGTGGCTGGGTCATGGTGGCACGCAGCTTTGGGCATAGCTTATAAAGCCTAAATTAAAATTAAACGCAAACAACGTTAACTTTGCTCCTGCTTACGCTAAAGCTGCGTAAGTTCAGTTGAGCCTTGCTATTTGGTGATACTATCTATCCAGATTGGCGAGCAACCCTTTAGATAGTGTAGCTTTGCTGTTTGACGAGCAGTGAAGTGAAATTTAGTCTTAGCTTGGCTAATTGTTTTGGGAAGTGAGCAAGGCTAGGTGAATTTTTCACTTCTACTAAGCGTGTAGAGGCTGTGATGTGGCTGTTTTTGGACTGCGGTTCGATCCCGCACACCTCCACCATTT
>JAFVMP010000154.1 GCA_017506845.1 Campylobacter sp. | reverse complement strand
TAGAAGCAACTATGTAGATGCAACATATGAGAAAATGAACGAGGGTCGTGGTGGCCAGTTTGATTTTTAGTAAATTTAAAGGATAATGATGAAAAAATTTATAACAACACCTATATATTATGTAAATGATGTTCCACATATTGGACACGCTTATACTACAATAATTTGTGATACATTAGCTAGATTTTATCGCTTAAGAGGAGATGATGTATTTTTCTTAACAGGTACTGATGAGCATGGCCAAAAGATAGAAGAAGCAGCCAAAAGCCGTGGCAAAAGCCCAAAAGAGTATGCTGATGAGATTAGTGCTAAATTTAGAGCTTTATGGGATGAATTTGAGATTAGTTATGATCATTTTATCCGTACAACTGATGATTATCACAAGATTACAAGCCAAAATGTATTTGCTAAGATGCTTGCAAATGGTGATATATATAAAGGCGAATATGAGGGTAGTTATTGCGTCAGCTGTGAAAGTTTCTTTGCTGCTAATCAATTAATAGATGATGAATGCTGTCCAGATTGTGGTAAAAAGACTAGACTAGTTAAAGAAGAGAGCTACTTTTTTGCATTATCAAAATATCAAGATAGACTTTTAAAATGGTATGAAGATGATAAATGCGTCCTACCAAAAGGCAAGAAAAATGAAGTTATAAGTTTTGTTAAGGGTGGATTAAAAGATCTATCTATTACTAGAACTAGTTTTGAGTGGGGGATAAAATTACCTGAGTCTTTAAATGAGCCAAAGCATGTAATGTATGTATGGCTAGATGCACTAGTTAATTATCTTTCAGCCTTAGGATATAGTAGGGGCGAAGAAAAAATGGAGTATTGGAATAATACTCTTCATATGGTTGGTAAGGATATTTTACGCTTTCATGCTGTATATTGGCCGGCGTTTTTGATGAGTTTAGAACTGCCACTACCTGTAAGCGTAGCAGCACATGGCTGGTGGACTAGAGATGGCGTAAAGATGAGTAAAAGCCTAGGTAATGTAGTAAATCCAAAAGAGGTAGCTGATGCATATGGTCTAGAGGCATTTAGATACTTCTTGCTTAGAGAGGTTCCATTTGGTCAAGATGGAGACTTTTCTCAAAAAGCATTAATAGATCGTATAAATAGCGAGTTAAGTAATGATCTTGGAAATTTGCTAAGTAGAATAGTAGGTATGAGTTCAAAATATTCAGCCAATATAATTAATTCAAATAGTGTAAAAGAGTTTTATTCTAGTGAGCTCGAAATTTCAAAAACACATATAGACCAAGCACTTGCTAGTTTAGAAGATATTGCTCCAAATAGATATTTAGAAGAGCTTTGGAAAGTTTTAAATATCGCAAATGCTGCAATAGCTAAGTATGAACCTTGGAATTTAATTAAAAATGGTAAAGAAAATGAGGCAAATGCATTAGTAGCTTTAGTAGCAAATTTATTAGCTAAAGTAGCTATACTTCTAAGTCCTGCTATGCCAAAAACAGCTCAAAAGATAGCAGACGCTCTTGAATTTAAGATTGACACTCAAAGCTTTAAAGAGCTTATAATTGACTCAAATTTAGTTAATTTTAAAGCAAATTCAGTAACTCCTTTATTTGTTAAGATAGAACAAGAGCTGATGGCTCCACCACCAGTAGCAAATATAGAAGAGTTAAAAGCTAAAGATGAAGAGATTAAAATTGATGATTTTAAAAAGTGCGTGATCAAAGTCGGCACAATCTTAGAGTGTGATAATATAGAAGGTAGTGATAAATTGCTTAAATTTAGCATTGATTTAGGAGAGCAAAAACCAAGACAGATTATCAGTGGAATAGCAAAATATTATGAACCAAAAAGTTTAGTAGGTAAGCAAGTATGTGTTTTAGCAAATTTAAAACCTGCTAAGATATTTAAGCACTTAAGCGAAGGTATGATATTAAGCGCTGAAGATGGAAGCCTAACGCTTTTAGGTACGCACTCACCAGTAAAAAATGGAGCAATTGTCGGATAAATGAGAATAGAAAACTTAACTACACTAGTAAATGGCGAGTTAAAAAATAGCCCTAAGATTAGCATGATAAATGGATTTTGTATAGATCCAAATAGTATTAAAGTTGGTATGGCTTATCTAGCTTTAAATGCTACAATTGATGATGCCTTGCTAGCTATAAAGAGTGGGGCTTATGCTATTATTACTGATCTTAGTTTAAATAGCAAAGATGATGAGATAGCTATTATTAAGGTTGATAGTGTGGTTATGGCAATGCTTAGATTGATGAGGTTTCTCTCAGCTCAAAAGGAGCTTAGGTTTGTTCATCTTACAAGACTGCAAAGCTCAATTTTAGAGTGCTTATATCTACCTAAATCGCTTTGTTTGTTAAATCAAGATTTAAGCCAAGCCTTTATGCAGATACTTGAGGCAGAAAACGATATGGTAGTTTTAAGCTATGATGAGGCGATGATTGATAGGCTTAGCTTTTCTCATGCAAGTTTAAGCGATGATAGTCTAAGCGATTTACATTATGAGCTTATGGATAATGGATCGCTTTTTTACACTACGATTTTATTTAAAAATAATTACTATAGCGAGCTTAAATTTCCTAATATTTTTATCAAAGATTTAGTTTGTGTGATGAGGTTTTTTGATGAGTATGGTGTAGGATTTAAGGTTCATAGTTTTGATAAATTTAGCCATTTTAGGGCGATTTTTGTTGATAAATTTTTTGTAATTAAAGAATTTGGCCAAAGTCATAGAGCGATAATTTGCGAAAGTGATGAAGAGCTTTTTAGGCTAGAGGCTACGCTTTTAAGGCAGAAATTTAGTGATATTATTATCTGTGCTAGGGCTAGT
>JAFVMP010000153.1 GCA_017506845.1 Campylobacter sp. | reverse complement strand
TTGAGTAGCCCTATTTATATTTAATAGCATATGCTCTTTTTTGGTTGTCATTAGCCCTAGTGCAATCACAGCAATAGATAGTGCAACCATATAGCCAATTGTTCTAAATCTAAAATATTTAACCTTGCTTCTAGTTTTAATGGCCTTAGCACTAGTCCAGTTAATTAAGCTCTCTTTGCCTAGTTTGCCCATTACCTCGCTACAAGCATCGCTACATTCAAGACAGTTAATACACTCAAGTTGCATACCTTTTCTAATATCTATATGAGTTGGGCATACTCTTACACATGCCTCACAACCTATACACTCAGCACCTGGAGTAGTTGGTTTTTTACCTAATTTTGTATGACCATCATATAATTTACCTCCACGATTTTCATCATAAATCACCTGAATTGTATCATTGTCAAACATAACACTTTGTACTCTAGCATACGGGCAAACATATATACAAAAATTCTCAGCCAAAAACACCACATCAAAAACTAAAAATGTAGTAATACCTATTAAAATTCCAACTAAAAGCTTATGCTCGGCTGGATTAGCAAGATAAGCAAAAAAATCCTCAGGTGGTACAAAATACCACATAAAATTACTAGCAGCTACAAATGCAAGAGCTGCCCAAATAATTACCGAGATAGTTTTTTTGATTATATTTTCATCAAATTCTTTTTGTTTATCTTTGATATTTTTGCGAATTTTAAGGATTTTAGTGCAGATTAAATCCCTATAAATTACACGAAAAATTGTCTGCGGACAGGTCCATCCACACCAAACCCTACCACCTAAAGTAGTCATAAAAAATATACTCAAAAACAAAATAATAAGCAAAAACGGCATTAAATATAGCTCTTGCATATCAAATGAAGTAAAGAGTAGATGCAGCTGTTTTTTATCAAAACTTAGCAAAAATAGATGATTGCCATTAATGCGAATAAACGGAAGCACCAAAGCGATCAAAGTGACAATAGCATATACGCTATAACGGCGTTTAGTGTAATGCGTAGGCTTACAAGACATTTGTTATTCCTTGTGTGATTTTATTGTTGATTATATAACTTCTTATTTTAAAATATGGTTAAATAAGATTATTTTATAATTATAAAATATAAATTTAAGTTAAATTTAGATATAATTTGCGCTCAAAAATTTCAACGAAAGGTGGTGAGGATCGTGCCAGGAGTTAAGGTACATCCAAATGAGTCTTTTGATGAAGCATATAGACGCTTTAAAAAACAAACTGACCGTAACTTAGTAGTTACTGAAGTTCGTGCTAGACGCTTTTTTGAGCCTATGACTGAAATTCGTAAAAAACAAAAAATCTCAGCTCGTAAAAAAATGCTTAAAAGACTTTATATGCTTAGACGCTATGAGTCAAGACTCTAATACCATAAAGGCCACTTCGGTGGTCTTTTCTTATTTAAACAATCCATATAAATTAAAACTTTAATATATTTCTTATAATTCATGGCGGACAGAGAGGGATTTGAACCCCCGAAGGCTTTCACCTTACACGCGTTCCAGGCGTGCTCCTTCAACCGCTCGGACATCTGCCCATAAAACAATAAAATATAATATTGATTAAAAAAAATAAATAAAACACTCGCTCAAAAGAGCGAGCGTCTTTACAAAAAGGAGGTTATTTGTTTAGGAACTTGAATTATATAATTAATTTATTAATATATGATAAATATAAGCTTAAGTAAAATTATTAAGATAAAATTTGATATAATCAATTAAAAAAGGATAAAAATGCTAACTCATTTAAATGAAAAAAATTTGCCAAAAATGGTAGATGTCGCTGATAAAGATATCACTAAACGCATCGCTATAGCAAGTGGGACTATTACAATGTCTAAAGAAGCCTACACAGCTATTAAAGAAAATACTGGTAAAAAAGGTCCTGTTTTACAAACTGCAGTAATAGCTGCCGTTATGGGAGCTAAGCGCACTAGTGATTTAATCCCAATGTGCCATCCTCTTGCTTTAAATTCAGTCGATATCGATATAGAAGATATGGAGCATTTACCAGGATTTAGGCTTATTGCCAAAGTTGCCACTCAAGGCAAAACCGGAGTAGAGATGGAGGCTTTAACTTCTGTAAGCATTGGACTACTTACCATATATGATATGATTAAGGCAATTGATAAATCAATGATAATTAGTAATATTGCCCTAGAGTCAAAAAGTGGCGGCAAAAGTGGCGAATATAGGAGAGAAAATGGCTCAAATTTGTGATCTAAATGGCAAAAAACCAGATATAATTTACCCTACATTTTGGGAGTATAAGGTGATTTTTGATAATCTTAGTGATGAAAATAGTATAATTAAAGAGTGCGTGGGAGAGAGAAACCATAAAATAACCCCATCAAATAGTAGTAAAAATGGTAAATTTAAAAGCTTTAATCTAAGTGTACTAGTAAATAATGATAGTGAGCGTTTAGAACTATTTTCACTACTTAAAAAGCACTCTAAATTTGTATTATAACCTCTAGCCATTTGGCTAGGGGTTTTATTTTAACATCTCTTTAGCAATATTGGCTACATTTGTAGCACTAAATCCAAAATGCTTAAATAGCTCATCAGCTGGAGCAGAAGCACCAAATGAACTCATTCCAAGTACATTATCAGCAAATTTATACCACTCAAGTGCCGTTGCAGCCTCTACGGCTAAAACTTTTGTTTGTGGTGCAAATATGCGATTAATATAGCTAGACTCTTGCTCGCATAATAGATCAAAACACGGTGCAGATACCACATTTACACCAATATCAATACTTTCAAGTAAATTTGCCGCCTCAAGACACAATCCTACCTCGCTACCACTAGCTACTAATGTAATTTGCGGATTTTGACTCTCTTTAATTAAATATGCCCCATTTGCTACGCTACCAAATTTTGCTTCATCTAAAGGATTTAATCCTTGTCTTGAACATACAAACGCACAAGGAGCATTTAAATTAAGCGCAACCTTCCAGCACTCCACATTTTCTGCACCATCAGCTGGGCGAAATGTATAGAAATTTGGCATTGCTCTAAATGTGCTAAGCTGTTCAATTGGCTCATGAGTTGGGCCATCTTCTCCCACGCCGATACTATCATGCGTCCATATAAAATAGTGCTTAAGCCCCATAAGAGCTGCA
>JAFVMP010000152.1 GCA_017506845.1 Campylobacter sp. | reverse complement strand
TTTTTACTAAAGGAAAGTTATGGCAATAACAGTTTATTATGACAAAGATTGTGATTTAAGCCTAATCAGATCTAAAAAAGTAGCAATGATTGGCTTTGGTTCTCAAGGTCACGCTCACGCTGAAAACCTACGTGATAGCGGTGTAGAGGTTATCATCGGTCTAAATCCAAATGGTAAAAGCTGGGCAAAAGCAGAGGCTAAAGGATTTAAAGTTATGAGCGTAGCAGATGCTACAAAAGAAGCTGATGTTGTAATGATACTTACTCCTGATGAGATGCAAGCTGATATTTTTAAAGCTGAAATCGAACCAAACCTAAAAAGCGGTAGCGCAATTGCATTTGGTCATGGATTTAATATCCACTATGGTCAAATCGTCCCACCAGCAGGTATTGACTGTATAATGATAGCTCCAAAAGCTCCAGGTCACACTGTAAGAAATGAATTTGTAAATGGCGGCGGTATTCCAGATTTAATCGCAGTAGCTCAAGATGCTTCGGGTAAAGCCAAAGATATTGCTCTAAGTTATGCTAGTGCAATTGGTGGTGGTAGAACTGGAATTATAGAGACTACATTTAAAGCTGAAACTGAAACTGATCTATTTGGCGAACAAGCTGTACTTTGTGGTGGACTTTGTGCTTTAATTAACGCTGGGTTTGAAACTCTAGTAGAGGCTGGATATGAGCCTGAAATGGCATATTTTGAGTGCTTACATGAGATGAAATTAATCGTAGATCTAATCTATCAAGGTGGTATGGCTGATATGCGTTATTCTATCTCAAATACTGCTGAATTTGGTGATTATGTAAGTGGCAAACGCGTAGTAGATGAGAGATCAAAAGCAGCTATGAAAGAGATCTTAAAAGAGATTCAAGATGGTACATTTGCTAAAAATTTCATTTTAGAGCGTAAAGCTGGTTATACAAAAATGAATGCTGAGCGTAAACTAAGTGATGAGAGCTTGCTAAATAAAACTGGTGAGAAATTAAGAGCTATGATGCCTTGGATTAATAAAGGTAAATTAGTTAATAAAGATAAAAACTAATTGGAACAAGATAAAAAAAATAGCGCCCAAAGAAGCAGGGCGCTTTTATATGTTGGTATTTTGCTCTGCATTTTAGTAGTTGCTATGGCTATTTATACAATTGCGAGTAACTATAAAAATCCTTCTAAAACTCATAATCAAACACGTATAATAGAGAATATAGATAGATATTTTGAGAGTAGAAGACAGGATTTTACCATATTTGATGTACCTAGAAATTTAGAGCTAAATATCACTGATGAAGTTAAAATACAAATGTTGCCAACTCCAAATTTTACTAAGTTAGATGGTGATGAATTTGATGGTGAGTTTGTTGAGATTAAAAGAGTTGATGAAGTAATTAACAATGATACTAATTCAACAATAAATAATAGTAAAGATATAAATTCTAATCCAAATTTAAAAGCAAATCCAAGTCAAAAATTAGCCATAAATTCTAGTGAAAATACGAACATAAAACCAAAGCCAACTAATAAACCAAAATTGGCTATAATAATTGATGATATCTCTACATTTTATCATGCTAAAAAGATAAAATCTCTTGGATTAAATATTACTCCATCAATATTTCCAATAAGCCAAAACTATCCTCAAACCATCGGCGTAGCACGTGAGTTTAAATTTTATATGATTCACCTACCACTTGAGGCGATAAACTATCCATACCAAGAAAAAAATACTCTAAAAGTTGGTGATAGTATCGAAAAAATTAATAAGCAAATTGCTAAAATTCGTAGTGATTTTCCAAATGCAATTTATATAAATAATCATACTGGTAGTAAATTTACTAGCGATTATAGCTCTATGAAAATACTTTTTAATTCACTTAAAACATATAAAATGATATTTATAGATAGCTATACCACTAAGGAATCTAAGGCTGGAATTTTAAGTAAAGAATTTGGAAATAAATATTTAAAGCGTGATGTTTTTATCGATAATAATAAAGATGAGAAGGCAATTATCAATCAGATTCGCCGAGCTATAAAAATCGCTAAAATTAGTGGTCAAGCTATTGCTATTGGTCACCCATATTCGCAAACATTTAAAGCCTTAGAAGTAATGAAAAATGAGTTAAAAAACGAAGTTGAGTTGGTATTCGTAAAGGATTTATATGAACTTTATAACTGAATTACACCTTAATAAAAACTTTAAAAATCCCCCACAAAAGCTTTATTATAAGGGTAATTTAGAATTACTAAACTCTCCAAAAGTCGCAATTGTTGGTTCTAGAAAATGCTCAGTATATACTAAAAATATGACTTTAAACTTAGCTTCTACATTAAAAAAATATGGCGTTTGCGTCGTTAGCGGAGCAGCAATTGGTGTGGATATCTATGCTCATATGGGTGCATATCCAAATACAATCGCAGTTTTTGGCAATGGTTTAGACCAGATTTATCCACTACAAAACTCTAAAATCATAAAAGATATATATCAAAACTCACTAGCACTTAGTGCATATGAGCCAGATACTTTGGCAAAAGGGTGGCAATTTTTAGAGCGAAATTTAATCACAGTAGCCTTAAGTGATGCAGTAGTTGTAGCTCAAGCAGATATAAAAAGCGGTTCTATGAGTAGCGCAAGAGCTGCTATTAAATTTGGTATTCCATTATATGTTTTGCCTCAAAGATTAGGTGAGAGTAGTGGTACAAATGAGCTACTAGCAAGCCAAAAGGCAAAGATTATTACAGATTTTGATAAATTTGCTATGGAATTTGGTGTGAAAAATGATGAAGAAAAGAGTGATGAAGTAATGGAATTTATTAAGAAAAATTCAAATTTCGATGATTGTTATAATAAATTTGGGGATAAAATTTATGAATATGAACTAGATGGCAAGATTGCTATTGATGGAATTTATGTGAGAATTTTATGATAGTTGCTATTGATATTGGGCTTAAAAGAATAGGTATGGCAGTAAGTCCAGATGGTAAAATTGCTCTTCCAATCGCTCCAATTCTTCGTAAGAATCGAAATCAAGCTGCAAAAGATGTAAGTAATGCCTTAAAAGATAGAGAGGCAAAAATATTAGTAGTTGGTTTGCCAAAAGGTGGAAGCTCTGAGGCTGAGATGGAGCGAAGGATAAAGCATTTTATCTCGCTTTTAGATTTTGATGGTCAAATTTACTATGAGAATGAGGCTTATAGTAGTTTAGAGGCTAGTGATTTAATAGATGATAAAAGAGATGGCAAGCTTGATAGCGTGGCCGCAATGATAATTTTGGAGAGATTTTTAAAAAGATGAGTTTTAAAGATTATTTAGAATCTACTTTAACTAAGTCTGATTTTAATAGAGTTTGGGATAGCTTTTTTAAGCCTAAAAGTGTTGGATTTTATCTTAATTTGCTTAAATTTAATAAAGATGAGATTATCCTTAGTTTAAATAATTTAGGCGTTGAGATTACTGAGTTTTTGCCTAATTTTTATATCTGTGATGCTAAATTTAAAGATACTCTAACTCACTCTGAGATATTTAATAAAGGGGCAATATATATACAAAATCCAAGTAGCTACCTAGCAGCCCTAGCACTAAATCCAAATAGAGATGATATGGTGCTAGATATGTGTGCAAGTCCAGGTGGCAAAAGTATCGCACTAGCTAATATGATGGGGCAGGGTGCTAATTTAGCTGTAATGGAGAGCGATACAAAACGCTTTTATACTTTAAAATCAAATTTAAATAAATATGGCTGTGAGTGGGTTAGAACCTATAATAAAGACGCAAGAAGCATTTCAAGAACTTGCCAAAGCAAATTTGATAAAATTTTATTAGATGCGCCATGTTCTAGCTATTCTCATTTTGGAGATGGCTTTGTGGAGAAATCAGCTAAAGAG
Source organism: Campylobacter sp. (assembly GCA_017506845.1). Taxonomy (GTDB): domain Bacteria; phylum Campylobacterota; class Campylobacteria; order Campylobacterales; family Campylobacteraceae; genus Campylobacter. The sequence goes on along the minus strand of JAFVMP010000152.1, from coordinate 305 downwards.
ATTAAGCTAATAGCAAGATTGCAAAAGCAGCTTTTAAATTCGGCTCTAAGTGCTTTAAAGCCCGGTGGAGTAGTAGTTTATAGCACTTGTACATTTTTTGAGTGTGAGAATGAAGAGGTAGTGCAAAATGCTTTGAATTCTAAATTTGATATTACTATTGATAAAATTAGCTTTGGGTTAAAATCAGAGATTATAAGTGAGTTTGGACTTAAGATTTTGCCTGATTGCAATATGGACGCATTTTTTTTGGCTAAGATTATTAAAAATAGCTAGATTTATCATAGATATTATCTAATTCATTTTGG
>JAFVMP010000151.1 GCA_017506845.1 Campylobacter sp. | reverse complement strand
GTATGGCTTTGTTTTGAAGCCGTTACTTGTTGTAGCAGGGTAGTTGTAGTTTGAAAGAACGAGTTAGCCTTAAGTAAGGTCGAAACCTTGTGGTGCTTTGAATTCAACTTCTTTTTCTGTGAATGAATTGATTACAAGTAATTTAACACCATCAAGTTCTCTTTCATATACAAAGAGTTCTTTACTGTTTTCATAGTATTGTTTAAATGAACCGTAAATAGCAACTGCTGGAGCATCGCCAAATGCCGAAGCAATAGCTACGGCTGAGTTTATATCAGTCATATTATTAAAGCTTGCTTCGCCTTTTAATTGAGTGAAATTTAAGCTTAAAAAGCTATCAAACTCATATGCAGCGCCTTTTTGATGTGGATTTTCACCATATCTTGTATCAAATACTTTTGAACCAGTTATAAATCTTTTAGCTCCAAATCCGCCATTAAATCTCTCATTCATATAGTTAGCTATCATAGAATCATATGCCGCAGTATGTTCATATGCTTTAATCATTAAATCGCGTCTAAACTCATAACTAGCATTTTTATTTTTAAGCGCTTCAAGTACTTTTTCATAATCATTCATATCAGTAACTATTAAGACATCTTTGAAATTTTTAGCCGCACTTCTTACCATAGTAGGGCCACCAATATCAATATTTTCAATAATCTCTTCAAAGTCATCTGTGCGGATTGTAGTCTCTTTAAATGGATATAAATTTACACATACTAAATCAATACCTTTGATATCGTGCTTACTAGCTTGTTCTACATGACTAGCATTATCTCTTTTGTGTAAGATTCCTCCATGGATTTTTGGGTGAAGTGTCTTAATTCTACCTTCAAACATCTCAGGACTAGCAGTAAATTCGCTAACTTCTATAACTTTAATACCATTATCTTTTAGCGTTTTATATGTACCACCTGTACTTAAAATCTCAAAACCTAAAGCCTCAAGTCCTAAAGCAAACTCAACTATACCACTTTTATCACTAACGCTAATTAATGCCCTCATATACACTCCTTATTTAAATTTAGCTTTTAATATCTCATATGCTTCATTTATTTGTTGCATTTTTTTAGTTGCTTGAGTGATTATCTCTTCACTTTTATCCATTGTAAAATCAGGATGATACTCTCTAGATAATCTACGATAGCTAGCCTTAATCTCCTCAAAACTAGCATCTTTTGAAACCCCTAAAACTTCATACGGATCAATATCGCTACTATCTTTGGATAAATTTTTAAATTCAGCTTCAAAATGTGCAAAAAGATCATCTACAATACTCTTATGCAGGCCAAATCCATCGCAAATCTCTTGTAGTATTGCCTTTTCATTGCTATTAAATTCACCATCAATATAGGCTAAATTCATAAAAAATACTATACGATTTATCCAGATTTTTTGGCTAAATCTCATCTTTTGCTTATACTCTTTAGCAATAGCATAAGCTGAACTATGGCTATCTTTATGCCAGATATATAACTCTTTTAGATCGCCCCTAACATCAGCATCTCCAAGCTTTAAACATATATCATCTAATAAAAGTGATATATAACTAGCCTCATCTTTGCTTACTGCTCCATCGCTTTTGGCGACTTTTGCAGTAAGCATTATAAGATACTTAGCATCGTCATATTGAAGCTCTTGAATGCTTTGTTTTTTATAGTTTGAATTAGCAAATCCTCGACTAAGCAACCAAAATGCAACAACAAGCCCAATTAAGATTAAAAATATATTCACTTATCAATCTTCACTTTTAATAACAGTAGCAAATTCGCTAAAATAGCTATTTTGCAGCTCTTTTAAGTCCATTTTAATATCATTAAGAATAAACTCATCACCACCGCTTAAACCAATTTTAATAAACTCAACTCCATATTTCTTAGCTAGTTCTTCAAATTTAATAGCATCTTTAACGCCTACTACCGCTCTAGAAAAGCTCTCATCAAATACAAAGCGACTATCATCAAATTTAATCTCTCCACTAAAACCAATAGAACTAACTGCTGCCATCTTAGCTAGAGTTATTGCAATACCGCCTACTCCTACACTATTAGCAAAAGCTAAAACTCCATTTTTATTAGCCTCAATTACTAAATCCCAAAGCGCTCTTTCTGCCTTGTAATCAATCTCCTTTAGCTCTCCAGCGCATAAATTTGCTATAGCTTTCATATATAGCGATCCAGCAAACTCACCAGTAGTCTTACCAAGCAAATAAACACTCACGCCAGCACTATTAAATTCACTACCCAAGCTCTTACTAGCATCATCACCTACACCTACTGTTACGATACTTGGAGTTGGCTGAATACTAATACCATCAGTTTCATTATATAAGCTTACATTACCACTAACTACTGGAGTATTAAGCGCAGCGCAAGCCTCTTTAATCCCTTCACAACCATTAGCAAACTGCCACATAACTTCAGGATTTTGTGGATTTCCATAGTTTAGACAATCTGTAATAGCTAGCGGCGTAGCTCCACTCATAGCCACTTTTCTACCGCTTGTTGCAACAGCTGCAGCAGCGCCAATTCTTGGATTTACATAATTATATCTAGTATTACACTCCATACCCATAGCAATTGATTTGCCATTTTCTTTTATTCTCATTACAGCAGCGCCTAGTTTGCCAGCTTTTTTAATTACATTTGTACCTACAGTTGAATCATATTGATCATAAATTAGGCTTTTATTTGCCACATTTAAATCTTTTATTAATAGCTCAAATGCCTCTTGATTGCTAATATTTGGCATATTATCTAAATTAATTTTTGCAATTTCATCAAGATATTTTGGTCTGCTAGTTGGGCGATCTAGCATAGGAGCAGCCTCGCTAAGTGGAGCAATAGGCACACTACCAGCTAGCTCTCCATACCAGTATAACTCCATCATGCCAGTATCAGTTACCTCTCCGATAATCTCAGCATCTAAATCCCATTTAGCAAAGATTGCTTTTATCTTATCTTCGCACCCTTTTTTGGCACAGATTAGCATTCTTTCTTGTGATTCACTAAGCATTAGCTCATATGGAGTCATTCCACTCTCACGCATAGGTACTTTATCTAGATACATTCTCATACCGCTACCGCTTCTGCCTGCCATTTCAAAGCTACTTGAAGTAAGACCGGCTGCTCCCATATCTTGAATTCCCACAATATAATCGCACTTAAATAGCTCTAAACACGCCTCCATAAGAAGCTTTTCAGCAAATGGGTCGCCTACTTGTACGGTTGGGCGTAGAGATTTATTTTCTTCATTAAAGCTATCGCTTGACATCACAGCACCACCTAAGCCATCTCTACCTGTTTTTGACCCAACATACATTACTGGATTTCCTACACCTTCGGCTTTTGCGTAAAATATCTCATCACTTTTACAAATTCCAAGACCAAAAGCATTAACTAAAATATTGCCATTAAAACTCTCATCAAATGTAGTTTCACCACCCACAGTTGGCACGCCCATACAATTGCCATAGTGGCTAATACCAGATACTACACCTTTTACTAAGTAGCGTTGATGGCGATTAGTCTTCTCATCTCCACGAACCTGCCCAAATCTTAAAGAGTTCATACTAGCCTCAACTCTAGCACCCATCGTAAAGATATCTCTAAAAATACCGCCAACTCCTGTAGCAGCACCAGCAAACGGCTCAATAAAACTTGGGTGATTGTGGCTTTCCATCTTAAATACAGCAGCCATACCATCACCGCAATCAATCACTCCAGCATTCTCGCCTGGACCTTGAAGAACCCATGGAGCTTTAGTAGGAAAGCCATTTAAATATTTCTTAGATGATTTATAGCTACAATGCTCACTCCACATTGCAGAAAATACACCAAGCTCAAGTAAATTTGGCTCACGCCCTAAAATCTCTAATATCTTTTTATATTCATCATCGCTAATTTTATGCGCTTGTATCGTTTCTTTATCCATATGTTTTCCCCTTTTAAATTTATTTTCCTAGACAAAAACTGCTAAACATTTTATCTAAAATTTCAGAATTTTGGAGTGGTTTTGTAATGCTTCCTATCTCTTTTATGGCTCTATTTATCTCATAAGCAAATAGCTCCAACACTGATTCATCTAAAAGCTCAGTTGCTCTATCAATTGCATTTTTAGCATCTTGGCATGCTTTTATTTGGCGATTTGAGCTTAGCATTATCTCATTTGTATCTTGTGAGTTTAAATAGCTCTCAAGTGCAAATTTTAAAGCTGAGCATTCATCTTTTGCACTAAGCAAAATCCCATCAATATCAAGATCAAATTTAAATTCCAAATCAGATTTATTCAATACAAAAATCACCTTTTTATTTAAACTATTGATAAAATCTAAAATAGCTATATCTTCGCTATTGCTAGCTCTTGAGCTATCAAATACACAAATAATTATATCAGCGCTATTAGCAGCTCTTTTAGAATACTCTATTCCTATATTTTCTATATCATGATCGCTATGCCTAATACCAGCAGTATCGATAATGCGCACCAAATGAGTGCCTACTTTTATCTGCTCTTCAATAGTATCACGAGTAGTACCAGGAGTATCGCTAATTATAGCGCGTTCATAATTTAAAAGCGAATTTAAAATTGAGCTTTTACCTACATTTGGACAGCCAATAATAGCTACTTTATAGCCATCAATTAAGCCTTTTTTGGAATTTGAAATTGAGATTATGTGATCTAGTTTTGATGATACTTCTTTTAATTTTAGCTTAATTTGCTCCATTATATCAGCTGGCAAGTCATCATCAGCATAATCAATACAAGTCTCAGTATAAGCTAGAGTTGATATTAGTTCATCACGCAAAGTATCGCAAAATAAACCAAGCTCACCACTCATAACTCTAGCTAAAATTTTAGCAGCACCCTCGCTTCTAGCATTTATAAGACCTTGAATACTCTCGGCCTTAGCTAAATCCATCTTGCCATTTAGTAGTGCTCGTTTACTAAATTCACCAGGGTCAGCTACTCTAGCTCCATAAGCTAAAATTTCATCTATAATTAAATTTGCTACAACTACGCCACCATGAGTTTGAAACTCCACAACATCTTCACCAGTAAAACTAAATGGAGCTTTAAAATATATAACAATAGCCTCATCTAAGACATTACCATCTCTATCTTTTAACTCTTTTAGATGTGCAACTCTAGGCGTTAAACTGCCACACATTTTATCAGCAATGCTTAGAGCGTCTTTGCCGCTAAGTCTTATAATCGAGATTGCCCCT
>JAFVMP010000150.1 GCA_017506845.1 Campylobacter sp. | reverse complement strand
GTGTAGATCCATCAAAAATTGTTGATATTATTGGTCAAGCTGGAAAAACTATCAAAGAGATAATTGAGAAATTTGATGTAAGCATCGATTTAGATAGAGAAAAAGGCGAAGTCAAGGTAGCTGGTTCGCAAAAAGGCAAGGTTGAAGCAGCTAAAGAGTATATAATCCAAATCACACAAAAAGATCTAAAAACAAGAGGTGGTAAAAAAGAGGTTAAAAATATAGATAATTTTAACATTGGAGAGGAATTTGATGGAGAGATTAAAAAGATAGCTACTTTTGGTGCTTTTGTCTCATTAAGAGATGGAGTAGATGGTCTTCTTCATATCTCAAAAATTAAATCACCTATTAAAGAAGGTGATCGCATTAAAGTAAAAGTAAGCGAGATAAAAGCTGGTAAAATCTCGCTAGATTTAATTTAAAAGGAGTACTTATGAATATCAAAAAAATATTTTGTCCATTAGTTAATAATGATGAAATACAAAATCATATTTATGGCGGCTTGCTTATTGCTAAGGAATTTGGTGCTCATATAGATTTTTTATCTTCTCAAATAGATCTTGAGTTAATATCAAATTTAGATATGACAATTAGTAGAAGTAATATGTTTGAGTCTTTAAAAGGTGCTTTTGCAACAGAATTAAATGAACAAAAAAATAAAAATTATGAAATTTTTAAAAGTGTTTGCAAGGAGCTAGGTGTAAGTATTGGCAATGTAGCTGGGGTGCCTAGTGCAAATTTTGAAACTCAAAATGGAATTAGAAGTCGTGTGTATGAGTATGAAGCAAAATTTTGTGATTTAGTTGTATCTGCGTGTCCAGTACATGGTGAGGCTACATCTACATTTGATGCAACGGTAATAAATAGTGGCAAAAATGCTATTATCATCCCAAATGAGATGAAAAAATTTAGTATGGATAATATATTAATCGGCTGGAATGGGACTACAAGTATCTCAAGAAGTTTAACAAACTCTATAAATATTTTAAAACGAGCAAAAAATATTCATATTATAGTAACTAAAAAATATGATGATACAGCTTTAAATGCTAAATCAAAACTACTTGAATATCTAAAGTATCATGATATCAATGCTACATTTGAGGTAGTTACTACTACAAATATACCAGGAGAGGCTTTATTAGAAAATACACTAAAAGGCGAATTTGATATGGTTATAGCTAGTAGCTATGGAGAAAATGGAGTAAAAGAAGTATTTTTAGGTGGTAGCACGAAGCATTTCTTAGAAAATACTCCAGTGCCAGTATTTATGTAGTTTAAAAACTACTTTTTGGGTCATTTTGGTGATTGTCTGTCCATTTTAGCATAGTGCCACCTAGCATATGAAAATGTAGATGCATCACCTCTTGGCCACTATTTTCACCACAATTAGTCACTAAGCGATATCCGGTTTTATCCACACCAATTACTATTGCAACCTCTTGAATAAATTTAGTCATCTCACCCATTAATGCTGGATCCATCTCTTGAAAATTTTCATAGTGCTTTTTAGGGATTATTAAGATATGAACAGGTGCTTTAGGATTTATATCGTGAAATGCTAAAAATTTGTCATTTTCTAAAACCTTATTTGAAGGTATCTCGCCAGCTACAATCTTATCAAAAATGCAAGACATTATTAAACTCCTATATATAAATTTGGCTATATTATATCAGATAATTTTATATAATTTTCTATAATGTTAAATATTTTTTGATTTTCACTAAAGTTGTTTAAATATTTTTTAATAGGCTTAAATTTGGCATCGTTGTGATTATAAATTTAAGCAATTAGTATCAATTTATTTTAATTAAATTTTAGATACAATAAAAATAAATTTAGTTAAGGAATATGGTTTGCAAGATATTATCACCAAAATTGACTCAGCTGCAAGCTTAGATGAGTTGGAGCAAATTCGGCTTGAACTATTTAGTAAAAAAGGTAGCATTACGGCTGAATTTGCAAGATTAAAAGATGTTGAGCCTGAAAATAAAAAGGCTTATGCGCAAAGTTTAAATATTAAAAGAGACACTCTAACAGCTAAGTTAAACGAGAGAAAATCTATTCTTGAGAGTGAATATATTAAGGCTAAGATGAAGAGTGAAGCTATTGATATTTCGCTATTTAATGAACCGCTTTCTACTGGTGCATTACATCCAGTAATGGAGACAATGGATAAGATTATTGAGTATTTTGTAGCACAAAATTTTAGTATCGAGACTGGTCCATTAATAGAAGATGATTTTCATAATTTTGAGGCTTTAAATTTGCCTAAATATCACCCAGCAAGAGATATGCAAGATACATTTTATCTAAAAGATTTTAGACTTCTTAGAACTCATACTAGCCCAGTTCAAGTTCGTACTATGCTAAATCAAAAACCACCAATTCGTATGATAGCGCCTGGTTCTGTTTTTCGTAGAGATTTAGATCTTACTCATACTCCGATGTTTCATCAAGTAGAAGGTCTAGTAGTAGAAGAAGAATCAAAAGTTAGCTTTGCAAATTTAAAATATATCTTAGAGGATTTTTTAAGATATATGTTTGGCGATGTTAAAGTAAGATTCCGCCCTAGCTTCTTCCCATTTACTGAGCCTAGTACAGAGGTTGATATTAGCTGTATATTTTGTAATGGATGCGGATGTAGGGTTTGTAAGCAAACTGGCTGGCTAGAAGTGCTTGGTAGTGGCGTAGTAGATCCAAATGTATTTAAAGCAGTAGGGTATAAAAATGTAAGCGGATATGCATTTGGACTTGGCGTGGAGCGTTTTGCGATGTTGCTTCATAGAATTCCTGATCTTAGAAGCTTGTTTGAAGGGGATATTAGACTATTGGAGCAGTTTAAATGATAATAAGCAAAAAGTGGTTAAATGAGATCATAGATCTTTCAAATTTTAGTACAGAGCAGATATGTCAAAAGTTAAATTCAATCGGTCTAGAAGTAGATAGTTGTACAAATATAAAAGTACCTAATAATATCGTAGTTGGTTATGTTAAAAGTTGTGTAAAACATGAAAATAGCGATCACTTGCATGTTTGCGAAGTAGATGTTGGTGATAAAATTTTACAGATAGTTTGTGGAGCTAAGAACGCAACTGCAGATATATATGTAGCTGTAGCTATGGTTGGTGCTGTAATGCCAAATGGTTTAGAGATTAAAGAGGCTAAGCTAAGAGGCGTACAAAGTAGCGGAATGCTATGTTCATCAACAGAACTTGGTTTTCCTAAAATAAATGATGGAATCATGATCTTAGATGATAGCATTGGAGAGTTAGTCTTAGGCAAGGCTTTGAATGAATTTGATATCTTTGATGATGATATTATAGAGATTGAACTAACGCCAAACCGTGGGGATTGCTTAAGTATTTATGGTATAGCCAGAGATCTTTCATGCGCTCTTGATCTTATTTTACGAGATGAAAAAGCAATAAATGAAGATGATAGACAGCTTGGAATTGGGCGTTTAGTTAGTATACATTGTGAAGCTTTGATTAATGGTGCTTTTGCTTATAGGGCTATTGAGATAGGTGAAGGCTTTAAAGAAAGCTTAAAATTAGCATTAAGGGCAGCATTAATAGGATCGCAAAAGACTACGAATTTAGAGCGACTTTTAGAGTGCTTGACTCATTATACGGGAGTTATATTTAGGGCTTATGACCATGGTAAGTTAGCTAGTAGTAGTGATGAAAAGATAGCCTTAACTATAAAAAAGCTTGAAAATGGCGCATATGGAATTCACTGTGGAGATAGACTTTTAAGCATTGCAGGTATTAGCCAAAATGACGATGCAAGAGTGGATGAAAATAGTAAAATAGCTATTATAGAGGCTAGCTATATAGAGCCAAATTTAATCTCAGAGATTTTAGGCAACAATAAAGATATTAAAAAAGATGAGTTTGCTTATCGTTCAACTCGTGGTTCT
>JAFVMP010000149.1 GCA_017506845.1 Campylobacter sp. | reverse complement strand
ATGATGGTTTATTTGTATTTAGCGAAAAGCTAGTATATGATGATAAAAAGCTAGATTTAGAGATGATTAATATATATCAAGAGTATAAAGAAGCTCAAGGTTACTCTAAATTTGAGATAGCTCAAAAGCGTCAAGCATTAGAAAATGTTTTGATACCATATAGTGAAAATGAGAATAAGGAGCTATGTAAAAATGCTGGATTTTGTAATGTAGAAACCTTGTTTAAATGGGCAAATTTTGCTTCTTTTATAGCTTTTAAATAAACTATTAATTAAAATGGGTTAATATTTGATTTTTAATCATACTAAGATTGCACTAAAACCAATATTTATAAAATATCCCCAGCAAAAAATAGTTTTATATTTTGTAAATAATAATTTTTATTATTTACAAAATATTTTAAAAAAAGCCATATAATTTTGCTACATATTAAATTTATCAAAAAGGAAATCATATGGCAAAACAATTAAATACAGCTAGTGGAAATCCAATTAGCTCAAATCAGTTTAGTATCACAGCAGGTGCCACCGGCCCAGTATTACTTCAAGATTATCAATTGATTGAAAAACTTGCATTTCAAAATAGAGAGAGAATTCCAGAAAGAACAGTTCATGCTAAGGGTAGTGGTGCATATGGTGTTTTAGAGATTACTGAAGATATTAGTAGATATACTAAAGCAAGTGTACTTCAAAAAGGTGAAAAAACTAAATTATTTTTACGCTTTAGCACAGTTGCTGGTGAGGCTGGTGCAGCAGATGCAGAAAGAGATGTTAGAGGATTTGCAATTAAATTTTATACTAAAGAGGGCAATTGGGACTTAGTAGGTAATAATACACCGACATTTTTTATCAAAGATGGTATGAAATTCCCAGATTTTATCCACTCGCAAAAAAGAGACCCAAGAACACACTTAAGATCAGCAAACGCTGCGTGGGATTTTTGGACGCTAAACCCTGAGACAATGCATCAAGTTATGATCTTAATGAGCGATAGGGGAATTCCAGCAAGTTATCGTCATATGCATGGTTTTGGTAGTCATACATATAGCTTAATAAATCAAAATGGTGAGAGATTTTGGGTTAAATTCCACTTTAAAACTCGCCAAGGCATTAAAAATCTAACCAATGAAGAAGCAGCTAAGATCATAGCCGTAGATAGAGAGAGCCATCAAAGAGATCTATATGAGGCAATTGATAGAGGTGAGTTCCCTCAGTGGGATTTTAAAATTCAAATAATGAGTCAAGAAGAGGCTAATGAGTGCGAGTTTAATCCATTTGACCTAACTAAAATCTGGCCTCACTCTAAATATCCACTTATAAATGTAGGTGTCTTAACTCTTAATCAAAATCCTAAAAACTATTTTAACGAGGTAGAACAAGTAGCATTTAGTCCAAGTAATATAGTTCCAGGTATTGGTTATAGCCCAGATAGAATGCTTCAAGCTAGAATTTTTAGCTATCCAGATGCTCAAAGATATAGAGTTGGTGTGCATTATCAACAACTTGAAGTTAATAAGCCAATAGTTGAAGTCAATAACTACTATGTAGGCGGAGCTATGAATAATGGTAGCTATGCACAAGAAAAATCAGCATATTATGAGCCAAATAGCAATGGTGGGCCAGTTGAAAATGCTAAGTTCGCTGAACCAGATTTGGCTATAGGCGAGATAGCGCAAAGATTTAATCATAGAGAATACTATGCTGATTATTATACAGATGCTAGGTCATTATATGCAATATTGCCAAGTGATGAGAAAGCTAGACTTCATTCTAATATAGCACAAAGTATGAATGGTGTAAGCGATGATATAATCCAAAAAGCGTTAAATCATTTTAGATTAATTGACCCAGCTTACGCTGATGGCGTAAAAGCTGCACTAGCTAAGTAGTATAAGCTCCCCAATTTTTGGGGGCTTATTGTAAATTTAAGTATCATAAAAATGCAATTTAAATTTGCAATAAGGAATTAAAATGATAACACAAGAAGAAGAAAAACGATATGAAGAGCTGTGCGGATATGCGTTTAATTTTGCTAGAAATAATGAATTTGCTCAGTTAGAGTTAATGCTAAATGCAGGATTAAATGTAAATCTTAAAAATCATAAAGGCGATAGTTTGTTAATGCTAGCTAGTTATAATGGCTCATATGAGACAACTAAGATGCTTTTAGAGCGTGGTGCAAATGTTGATGAGAGAAACGATCGTGGTCAAACCCCGTTAGCTGGAGTATGCTTTAAAGGCAATTTTGAAATAGTTAAGCTACTTGTAGAAGCAGGAGCTGATATCGATGCAAATAATGGAATGGGGCTTACTCCATATAGTTTTGCTATTATGTTTAATAGGGCAGAAATTGCTAAGTATCTATTAAGTAAAAGCAAAAAAAGAGGTATATTGAAAATAATAAGTGCTAAAATACTTGGAATATTTAGTAAAAATAGTGCTGCCTAAGGAATAAAAATTGCTTATTTTATCTAATAATTATTAAGGATAAAATATGCAAATAAATAATATATCAAAATATCAAAATGAAGTATATGGCACTTCAAAGCATTATGAAAGTGATGCTGAATTTAAAGATATATTATCTCAAATGCTACAAAGTGATAGCAAAAGTAGTAGTGTAGATAGCGTTGATACTTTTAGAGATAATATAAATAAATACGGTATAATGAATACTGTAAATATTATGAATAATGAGAAAATTGAAAAGCAATTAGAGATTAAAAGAGCTGAGCTTTTAAAGGCATTAGATGTTTCAAATATGAATCCATCGGATAAAGCAGCAGCACTTGCTAGTATCGAAGAGACACTAGATAGGTATAAAAAAGATTTACAAAAATTAAATTCAGCCTACGATAGTGAAAAATTAGAAAATAGTAGTCTTAAAAAGTTATTTGCAGTTATATGATTTGGAGTGAAACCACTCCAAATTTACTCATAAAGTACAGTTGATAGATATCTCTCACCAGTATCGCATAGGATTGTAACTATTGTTTTACCTGGATTTTCTTTGGCTATTTGACTAGCTGCGTAAATGTTTGCTCCACTTGAGATACCTACTAATAAACCTTCGCTTTGAGCTAAAGCTTTAGCTGTGGCGATTGCATCTTCATTTGATACAGTAAAAAGCTCATCTATAATATCTCTATTTAAATTCTTTGGTATAAAGTTTGCACCTATACCTTGGATCATATGCGGGCCTGCTTCACCTTTGCTTATAAGTGGTGATTTGGCTGGTTCTACGGCAATAACTTTAATATTTGGATTTTTAGATTTTAATATCTCACCTACGCCGCTTACTGTTCCACCAGTGCCAAATCCTGCTACAAATATATCTACTTTGCCATCAGTATCATTCCAAATTTCAAGTGCAGTTGTTCTTTTGTGCATATCTGGATTGGCTGGATTATCAAATTGGCTTGGTATAAAGCTATTTTGAATCTCTTTAGATAGTCTTATAGCTTCATCTACTGCGCCTTGCATACCATATTTTGGATCGGTTAGTACTAACTGAGCACCAAATGCTTTAAGAAGTTTTTGGCGTTCAATACTCATTGAACTAGGCATTGTAAGAATAATTTTTAAACCGCGTTCAGCCGCTATCATTGCTAAACCAACGCCTGTATTGCCACTTGTTGGTTCGATAATTGTAGTGTTTGTATCTATTTTATTAGTTGCAATTGCGTTTTCTATCATATTTAGAGCAATTCTATCTTTTACAGAGTGGCTTGGATTTAGAAATTCGCATTTAGCTAAAATATTAGCCTCATTGCCAAATTTATTTATTTTTATAAGCGGAGTGTTGCCAATTAGTTCGCTTACACTATTTGCAATTTTCATATTTCTTCCTTAAATTACATAGTTTAGATATTTACCAGCTTGTTCTGAATTAATTTTTATACTACTTAGTGGATGGGTAAATAGCTCTTTTAATTTTTTGTCATACTCGTCAAAAAAGGCGCCATATGGACTATTTCTTAATTCTGTGCTAACTAAATTAAATTCATTTTCTAAGCTATTAAATATATCAAAAAGAGTTATCTCATCTAATGCTTTGCTTAGATAATATCCCCCCTTTATCCCTTTTATACTACTTACTATACCGTTTTTTCGTAGATTATTTAGTAGTTGTTCAAGATAATTTTTAGAGATATTTGTAACAAGTGAGATATCTTTTAGGGAGACAGGATTTGTCCTATCTCCTTTTGATATCTCAATAATTGCCATTAAGCCATATACGCCTTTTGTAGTAAGTAGGCTCATTTTAATGCTTCTTTTAAGTCATTGATTAGATCATCTGCATTTTCTAATCCAATACTTAGGCGAATCAGTCCTGGGCTAATACCAGCAGCTGCTAACTCATTAGCTGGGAGTTGTTGGTGAGTTGTGCTAGCTGGATGAGTAATTATAGACTTACTATCACCAATATTTACTACTACGCTAAAGATTTTAACATTATCAAGTACGCTTGTAGCAGTTTCAAAATCAGCTACTTCAAAGCTTAAAAGACCACTAGCTAGCCCATCAGTGAAATTTGCTTTTACATACTCATTTAATTTTGAGCTTTTTAATCCTGGATAATTTATAGATTTTACCTTAGGATGTGATTCTAAGAATTCAGCAACTTTTAGAGCATTTTTAGAATGTTCTTTAACTCTGATACTTAGAGTTTCTAGTCCTTGGATTAGTTGCCAAGCATTAAATGCTGATAGTGTAGCACCGATATCTCTTAGTAGGCTTAGACGAATTCTAAGAGTATATATATCAAATGCACCAGCTAAATCAGCATAAACTAGGCCATGATAACTCTCATCAGCTGTGTTGAAGTGATCATACCTTTTATTACCTACTAGTTTTTTATTTAGTTGTTCGCCAGCTACTATTGCGCCAGCTACGCTAAGTCCTTGACCGCTGATATATTTACTAGCGCTATGAACTACTACATCTACACCTTTTTTAATAGGGTTAAATAAAATTGCAGTTGCAACTGTGTTATCAGCTACTGTTACAACACCATATTTATCAGCTATTTCAACGATTTTTTCTACATTTGCAATTGCAATTTGTGGGTTTGATAGAGTTTCAAAAAATATTGCTTTTGTATTATCATCTATTAATGCTTCTAGATCTTCTACGCTCTCAGAGTCAAAAATTTTAGCTGTAATACCAAATCTTTTAATAGTGTGAGTAAGAAGTGTTGTAGCACCACCATAAATTTTCTTAGCTACTATGATATTATCACCAGCTTGAGCTAAATTTGCAATAGCGAAAAATATCGCAGCTTGACCGCTTGAAGTGCTAATTCCAGCCTTGCCACCCTCAAGTGCTGCTATGCGAGATTCAAATACATCAAGGGTTGGATTAGTAAGGCGTGAATAGATAGGCCCAAGCTCTTTTAATGTAAATCTATTTGCAGCAGTTTGAGCGTTACCAAAGTCATAAGCTGTGCTTTGATAGATAGGCACTGCCATAGCTCCTGTGCCAACTTTTGTATCGTATCCATAATGCGTTGCTAAAGTTTCCTTTTGCATTTTATCTCCTTTTGATTGAATTATGAGCAGAATTGTAGCATAAAATTTAAGTAATGTCAAGTAAATAAATAAAATATATATATTTTTATAAATTTAACCTATAAAATATCGATATAAACGCTATTTTAAATATATACTAATATTATATATTAAATTTAAATATATTAAGTTTATATTTATTTTTGCTTGGTTTTATTTTTTTTTTTTTTTCTTTTTGTGTATAATTGCGGCAAATAGTTTGAAATTTAGGAGCAATATATGAGATTTTGCACAAAATGCGTAATGCCAGAGACTAAGCCAAATTTACATTTTGACCAAGATGGAGTCTGTGATGCTTGTAGATCTCAAGAGAATAAAAATGTAGATATTGATTGGAATGCTAGAAAGATTGAGTTTTTAGAGCTTATTAAAAAATATAAAAAACATCCAATATATGATTGTGTTATTGGTGTAAGTGGGGGTAAAGATTCTACTTTTCAGGTTTTAACTATGTTAAATTTGGGACTTAACCCACTTTGTGTATGTTTTGAACCTACAATTCCAACTAAAGTAGGTCGTAAAAATTTAAAAAATTTAAATAATCTAGGTGTAGATATAATCCATATCAAAAGAGATCCAATAGTCTATAAAAAACTTGCAAAAGAGGCTTTTAAAAGAACTGGAGATAATGAATGGCAAAACCATCTTGGAATATTTACTTGCGTACCAAGAATCGCTGTAAATTTTGGAATTCCATTAATTATTTGGGGAGAGAGTCCCCAAATAGAATATGGTGGTCCAGCTACTTCAAAAGATAATAATATCTTAGATAAAAATTGGCTTGATAAATTTGGAGGTCTTTTAGGAACTAGCATAGAAGATATGATAGGAGTTGATGGGCTTGATGAAAAAGATCTATATTTTTATACATATCCAAGCGATGAAGAGCTAAAAAGAGTAAATGTTACTGGACTATTT
>JAFVMP010000148.1 GCA_017506845.1 Campylobacter sp. | reverse complement strand
GAGGGGTATCATCAATAATAATATCCACTCCTAAAACCATCTCAAGCGTCTTGATATTACGCCCTTCTTTGCCAATAATTCTACCTTTTAACTCATCATTTTTAATATCTACTACATTAATCAATCTCTCAGCAGCAAATTCTCCAGCAAATCTACTAGTAGCTTGAGCTAGAATATAATTGGCTTTTTTCTTAGCCTCTCTTTTGGCCTCTTCTTCATATTTTCTAACTATATGAGCTATATCGGCACGGCTTTTTTCTTCAACTTTTTTAAGTACCAATTCTTTAGCTTCATCTTGAGTAAGACCGGCTATGCGTTCCATAGTTTTTAGCACTTCATCAATCTTTTCTTGATATGAATTTTTTAAATTCAAACTCTCTTCATATAAAGCATTAGCTCTATTTTGACTCTGTTCTAGATCATTTTTTAGATTGTTTAAGCTCTCTTTTTGAGATAATAAATTTTGCTCTTTTTTATTTATTTCATCAAATTTTTGATTATACTCTTTTTGAAGCTTGCTGCCTTTTTCCTCATATCTTTTTTTAGCTTCAAATTCAGCCTCATTTACCTTGACTTTGGCATCTTTAAGTACGCTTTCGGCTTCAAATTCAATAGCCTTAGCTTTAGCCTTAGCCTGTTCTAAAAATATACTATAATTAGCATCATTTATCTTTTTAGATATTAGCCAACCACCACCGGCTCCGAAAATTAAGCCTCCTAACCCTACTAATGACATCTCTATCATAACATACCTTTTTAATATATTTTGTAGTAGGTGTGATATAAAAGTTTGCACAAATATCATGTGCATCACAAATTTTATCATCAATATACATATCTTTTATACTCACAAACACAATAACTGGTCTATATCCTAGACTATCAAAAAATCTATCATAAAATCCAGCACCATGCCCTACTCTAGCCATATTTGTATCTACTGCAATCACTGGCACTATTGCCATATCTATCTTTTTTTTATAAGCATTTGAATCTCTTGCTTCTTTAATTCCAAATTTAGATACAAAAAAAGGCAAACGCAATTTTACCATTTTTAAGCTTTTATCTACCATAAATGGGACAAATATTGTACAATTTTTTGCTAACTTGCGTCTAAGCATTATCAAATTTGGCTCCGTTTGCATCGGAGTAAAAATCAATAAATTTCTTACTTTATAAAACTTAATTAGCTTTAAAATATCAAAATTTAATCTATTTTTATAACTATTAGCTACTCTTTTGGACTCTTTTTTTAGAGCGGTTTTAGCTATTTTTCTATAAGTTTGTTTATCATATTTAACCATAATATTAATCTTTATTTAGTATAATTGCAACATTTTACCAAAAAATTAGGAAAATGTTATGAAATTTAAAATCTTTTTAGTAGCGGCCTTGCTAGTATTTTTTACTGGCTGCGATGATAAAAATGACAAAGAACCATCTACGCCATCAGTTATACAAGCTGACTATACAAAACCATTTAAACTCCCATTAAACGATGGCACAGAACTTAATATGCAAAAGCGTAATGATGGATATGATATTGATATTAAAGATAAGGCGGTATTTTTAAATTTCTTTGCTACTTGGTGCCCTCCATGCAAAGTAGAAATTCCATATCTTGTATCGCTTCAAGATAAATTTAAAGATAAGCTTCAAGTCATTGGAGTATCAGTTGATGAGATAAGCCTAGAACAAGCAAATGAATTTAAAGAGTTGTTAAATATCAACTATCCAATTGCCTATACTAAGGCAAATGAGTATCTAATCTCATCACTTGGCGGTGTAGTTGGAATTCCCTTTAGCATTTTATACTATCCAAATGGCAAATTTGCTACATCTTATAGCGGATTGGTGCCTATTGAAATGCTTGAAAATGATATTAAAAAGGTGATTAAATAATGTTTAGCTTCCTTAAAAAAGGTCTTGAAAAGACCATAAGTGCCTTTACTGGTTCTAAACCAGCAGATAAAAAAATTACTAAAGATATTCTTGAAGAGCTTTTATTAGAAGCAGATGTGCCATATGAAATAGTACAAGAGATTATATATTACCTTCCACCGCGTGAAATAGTTGATAAAGCTGATCTATCTAGAGTTATGCAAACATACTTTATGTATGATAGCAAAAGCATAGAAGCTAAGCCATTTGTTATGATGATATTAGGCGTAAATGGTGCTGGCAAAACAACTACAATAGCTAAATTAGCAAATTTATTTAAATCAAATTCAAAAAGCGTTATTTTAGGTGCTAGCGATACATTTAGAGCTGGTGCAATAGAACAACTACGCCAATGGGCAACCAGATTAGAAGTACCAATAATCGCTTCAAGTCAAGGCCACGATCCAGCAGCCGTAGCATATGATACTATCAGCTCAGCAGTAGCTAAAGGTATGGATTACGCTATAATCGATACAGCCGGTAGATTACAAAATCAAAAAAATCTAGCAAGTGAGTTAGAAAAAATCTCAAGAATAAGCGATAAAGCCCTAAGTGGCGCTCCACACCAAAAAATATTGATACTAGATGGTACACAAGGAAGTGCTGGAGTTGCTCAGGCTAAGGCATTTAATGAGATAATAAAGGTCGATGGAGTAATAATCACTAAGCTTGATGGTACTGCTAAAGGCGGTGCATTATTTGGAATTGCTAGAGAGCTTGAATTGCCTATTTTATACATTGGTGTTGGCGAGAGCAAAGACGATTTAATTAAATTTAATCCAAAAGAGTTCGTAGATACTATCTGCGATGCTATATTTTAAAAATAAAAATGGCAAAGTTAAAAACTCTATTTGAATGTGAAGCGTGCGGAAATCAGCAAAGTAAATGGATGGGCAAATGTCCGCAATGTGGTGCTTGGGAGAGTTTTATAGAGCTTAGTAATGAGCAGATAAAAGCAAGCCAAGAATTAGCAAAACTAACTAAAACCACAAAAAATGCTACACCAATATCTCAAATTCAAATAGAACAGATAAAACGCAAATCCACCGGCGATAATGAGCTTGACCTTGTATTAGGTGGCGGAGTAGTAAGTGGTTCGCTAGTTTTAATAGGCGGGAGTCCTGGCATTGGTAAATCTACTCTACTACTTAAAATCGCTTCAAATTTAGCTAATGATAATCAAAAAGTCTTATATGTCAGTGGCGAAGAGAGTGCTAGTCAGATCAAATTAAGAGCTGATCGCCTAAATGCTAATAGCGATAATCTATTTTTGCTAACCGAGATCGATCTTTCATCTATACTAGCTGAAGTAGCTAAAAATGAGTATAAAGCTATAGTTATAGACTCTATCCAGACTTTATATAGTGATAAAATTAGCTCCGCGCCAGGCTCTATATCGCAAGTTAGAGAGATTACATTTGAACTAATGAGACTAGCTAAAAAAGATGATATAGCAATATTTATCATTGGCCATATAACCAAAGAAGGCTCTATAGCTGGGCCTAGAATTTTAGAACATATGGTAGATGTGGTACTATATTTTGAAGGCGATAGCAGCAAAGAGCTTAGAATTTTAAGAGGGATTAAAAACCGATTTGGTACAACTAGTGAAGTTGGTATCTTTGAAATGAGAAGTAATGGGCTAGTAAGCGCTAAAGATATTAGTAGCAAATTTTTTACTCGTGGTAGTGCAGTTAGTGGCTCAGCTATTACTGTAACAATGGAAGGAAGTCGTGCGTTAGTAGTAGAAATTCAAGCCCTAGTATGTGAAAGTAGCTACCCAAAAAGAAGCTCAACTGGATTTGATAAAAATCGCTTAGATATGATTTTAGCACTTTTAGAGCGCAAGCTTGAGATTCCACTTGGCCATTATGATGTATTTATCAATGTTACAGGTGGAGTAAAAATCAACGAACCAGCCTGTGATTTAGCCGTAGTTGCTGCGATAATATCTAGCTTTCGCAATCGTCCAATATCTAAAGAGAGCGTATTTATCGGTGAGCTTAGTTTAAATGGAGAGATTAGAGAAATTTTTAACCTTGATGCAAGACTAAAAGAGGCAACACTTCAAAAATTTAAAAATGCAATCACACCAAACAAACCATTAGAAAAATCAACTATAAAGACATTTGTAGCCAAAGAAATTACACAAGTTTTAGAGTGGATGTAAATAAATTTAGGATATTTTAATCTGAATTTAGATATACTTTTATTCTTTATG
>JAFVMP010000147.1 GCA_017506845.1 Campylobacter sp. | reverse complement strand
TAAAAAAAAAAGGGGGGGGGTAAAGTTTAAATCAAAAAAGAAAACACCAAGTCAAAAGAATTTTAATAAAAATTATACTTAAAAACATATTAATTAAATAAATATAAATCAATTAAAATGAAATAAAAACATATTTTTTTATATAAAAAACATATCTAAAAAAACAAAAAATAACCTATAAAACCTAAAAATAAAGCAAATAAAAATAATTTTAGATAGCTAATTGATTAAAAAATTTTAACAATCTAAAATTAAAAAAAGATAAAAATTCATAAAAAAGAATAAAAAATCAAAGATAATTGAATGGGGCTAAGGGGGTGTTAAACAAATATAAAGGAGTTAAAGAATATCAAAATAGGATAAAATTTAATTCCAATAAAAACCCTTAGCTCTTGAAATTTTACATATTTAATATAAATAAATAGTAAATTTACCTACTTCTACTAATCTCTTTTTTATTTTCTAATTTAGCCATTTTTTCATTTATATCTATATAGTTTTTCTCTAATCGTTCCAAGGCATATGATATCTGTTTGTTATATAGTGCCTTACTCTTTATCTCTTTATAGAGCGTTACATCACTGTTTTTCATATCTTCTATGCTTTTATCTCTATCAGCCTTAGACATTCTTTCTATATTTTTATTTAAATTTACAGCTTTTTTATCCAATTCTTGTATTCTTTGTAATACTTCTTTATTGCTATATGGATAATCTATCTTTAACTTATTAGCCATTACTAAATCATCATTAAAGTCTTTAAAAACTGATTTTTTAATCTGTGCTTGTGGTATTACTTGCTTTATTTGTCTATCGTATTGAACGCCTTTATCATCACTATCAAATCCTAATATATACAGTGGCTCTTTTATCTTATTATTAATCCATTCTAAAACTTCTTTATGGGCTTTTGTAACCTGTCCATTAGTCCCACAAAGTAAAGTTGTATTAGGGTCTAATTTATTGATTTTAGCATAGCTAATGCTATCAATGATGCTTTCAGTAATGACTACTGTTTTAATATTATCAATTTTTGATAAATTAGGTGATTTTAAAATTTCTAAACCTTTAGAGCCATAGCAGAGCTGTTTTATAGGCTTTGCATAATCATTACCATTTTTATCCTTAGTTATTGGATTTATTAAATATGAAGTGTAGCCTACTTGAGTTATCATATTGTTTGATAGAGAAAATGATGGTATTAGCATATTATTCTTGTTATCTTTTTTAACATTAGCATACTTTTGCAACTCATCATCGATGTTACGCCTTATAGCTAGTAAATTATCTTTATTTATAGCTTGAAATTCTTTAAATTCATCTATGCTTTTATTTTTACTTACACTTATGTGATTGCTATCTTCATGATTTATTTCAATATTTTTTGATGAGTTTAACAGGTCTTGATGCTGAACTCCCCTATTTTTACAAAAGTTATATATGTTGCCTTTATCACTATCATCATTTGGATTAAAATAGAGATAATCGCCACTTTGTGCTTTAGATATAATAACTTTATCTCCATTATCGTTTTTTACTACTTTGTAGGTTTGAGATGTTTTTTCTTTATCATAATAGTATCCATTGTTAATCAAAATTCTATCTAGTGGTAATTTTTTAATATCTTGTTTTACATTTTTATCCATATTATTTATCCTTCAATTATTAAAAAGATAGAGTTTAAGAAAAATTAGTAGATAATAATGATATAATTGCGTTATGGGGATTATGCCATAGGGCTGGTATCCCTACGGCAAATTCTATCTCCATAGAAAGGAGAATAGTATTTTGTTTAATATTGCATACTTACACATAATTATACTACTTTGTATAATTGTTGTCAAGGCTTATTAAGTCTTGCCCCACGAAAGTGGGGATGCAATCCCCCTATGGCTACATTATTTATACTACTCTTGCTTTACTTAATAACTCCAGCAAGTTTTTGGAATTTTTATTTTTTGGTAGTAATACTCTTCTTTTACATAGCAAGTTCTAAAACTATCGCCACCACACTCATAAGAGTAACTTCTTGTCTCATAGTGTCTATCATCAGGATTTAACCTTTCATACTCTTCTTTTGTGATAGTTATAAGCTCATAACCACGCCTAAATCCAGCTACGGTGTAATATTTGCCATCACAGCCGTATTTCGGCATTCGATAGTCAGTGTATTCGTGATTAATGAAAGTTGGACAAAAGCTTGGCATATTTGGATTTATTCTAGTGTAGCTATTTTTGATACTATCGCTTGTTAGATAGTTATTCCTATAATATTTTATATGTGTATCACGATTAATATTTTGGAATTGATTATTTAGATATTCAGGTTTGCACTCATCTGGATTTACACTTGCCAACATTCCTTTATAATCTGCCATAATAACGCTAGTTGCCGTATCTCCATTATCTGTTGGGCATAATTCTAGAAAATTCTTTCTTTTTTGCAGTGTTTTCCAAGGTTTTTTGTCTTTGATTGAGTAAAAATGTCTTAGTGCTGGGTCGCATTCGCTTGGTCTTTGCCCACTGCTTAAACATAATAGAACTTCACACGCTGTTCTTCTATCTCCAGTTAATTCACCATTTTCATTGGTATTTGCCAAAGCCATTGAGCCAAACAATGCTCCAGTAAGTAGCATTAAATTAGCTGTTTTTTGTATATATTTTTGCATAGTTTTTTCTCCTTTATATGTTTGTTAAATAGAAACTTTAATTTCCAATTTTAAGCCACTTTCAAATTCTTCTAAAAATACAACGCTATCATCTTCACTCTTAATTAGCTTTTTTCTACAAATTTCAGCAAGACAATTCCAAAATTGCTCGGTAAAATCTATCTTATTAACCCACATATCAAAACCACTTTTATCTTTTTTCATTGTGCCTAAAAAGATACTATCGCTAATAGGTGCTGGATACATTTTCAGCTCTTTTAATTTCATTTTTCTCCTTTATAAAATTATTGTATTTGAAATATTGGTAACCCAACATCATCTTTTGGTGCTGTTTTTACATTGTTGCCATAAGCCAAATTTGCATCAAAATCATATTTTTTATAGACTTTTTGATAATCTTCTTCTGATACTTTCTTTTGCTCACTTCCATCATTTTGATTAATAGAGACAATTGCAGTAGATGAAGCCATAGTTAATTCATATAGCCTTTGATTGGTTTCTAAAATTTTAATCAAAATGCTATTTGTTAGAGCTTGAGCTTGTTTTTGATTATTTGGGTTTTGCAAGGCTTGATTTAACATAAATAACTCATCTCTCATCTGTTGTTTAACGCTAATACCACTAGTATTTGTTTGATATAAATTATCTAATTCTATTAATCTATTTATTCTTGTTGTATTATGTTTATCTTCTAAATATCTCTTAGCACTTTTTATATTATCTATCTCAATAGCCAATTTGTAATACTCATCACTATCTTTAGCTCTATTTTGCTTCTCTATTAGCTCTTCAATTGTCTTCATAATAGCTGTCTCATCTTCGATTACAGCAATGCAACTGCTAAGAGTGTCAAGTTTTCCTAAATTTCTACCTTTATTGATATCAATACCAAAAAATTGGCTCTCCCTTTCTAAAAAACTACATGCATTTTCTATCCGATTAACGGTTCTTAAAAAGTCTTTTGGTATATTTTCTATCTCTCTATATATGTTCTCTAAATCCCTAATCATTCCTAGTGTATCTTTAAAAATATCATTGATATCCATACCAATTCCAAGTTCATCCATATGTTTTTCAAAATTAGCAGTATCTTTAACCATTTGTTCAAAGTGCTGTACTTGTTGTAAATAATCTTTACCTTCTTGAACATAAGATAGCACGGCTTGAGCTATGGCGGCTGCATCAATTGTTGGAATACCAGCACTAAGTTGAGTTGTAGATAGAGATATTGCTGTAATTATAGATATTAATCTTTTTTTCATCTTTGCATACCTTGAGATTTTTCTTTAGTGTGTTCTTGATTTTTATGTTTTTCTATGATTTTTTGGCTTTTTTCATATGTTTTTGGGTAATGTTCTTTAAAATTTGGCGTTTCTTTATCTAGTTTTTCCATAAATTTCTTTAAATTTTCCACTTCCCTTGGGTCTTTATTTGCTTTTTGGTTTAATCTATCTAGCTTTACATAGTTTTGCTTTTCTAATTCAAGCTCATCTAAGCCCTTTTGAGCTGTTTTGATATTTTTGTGTAAATCTTTGACTAATTTCTCTACTGCTTCTTTTGCGTTGTTTTCTTTAAGTGCTAACTCTAATTTTTCAAGCCTTTGTTCATCTGTAAGTGTGTTTAACTCTTTGGTATTTGTAATGATTAATGCTAATGCCTTATCCATCTCTTTTAAACTATCAAGGAGCTTTGCAATTGAAGTTGCGTTTGCTAAATTATGTATTGCTTGATTGAAATTCTCTATATTTTTATCTTGCCTTTTTTGTAAATCTTCTAGCTCTTTTGCATGTCTATCTTCAATCTCTTTTAATGCTCGTTCGTAATCTTCATCTTTTGGTGTTGATTGCTGTTCTTGGTTATTATTTTTAGCATTAGAATTTTCTTCTGTTTTTTCTTTCTCTTTTGAATTATCACTATCTTGGGTTTGTTTATCTTTACCATCTTTATTTTCAAATTCTTTTTTTAGATTTTCTTTTTCTTGCTCGTGCCTTTTTTGAAGTGCATCCATATCCTTATCAAGTTTTTCCTTCTCATCTAAGATATTTAAAGCTTCTTTGATATTTTCATCGCTTTGAGCTACATTTATTCTTTCTTCAATAAAGTTTCTTTTTTCGTGGGGTGTTCTAATTTCACTTAAAATCTCTATTTGTTCATCCATAGCTTTATCAATTTTTTCTTTCTCATTTAAAGCATTTAAGGCTTCTGTTGCATACTTAGGTAGATTATCGATATTCTTTTTAAGTTCTTCTTCCATCTCTTCTTGTTTTGTTTTATTTGCTTGAAATTCATTGGTTTGTTCATTACTAACTTCAGCTTCATTAACATTGATTTTAGTTTGCTCATTAACTTGTGTTTGAGTACTAGTATCTATTTCAAATTCAATATCACTATTTCCAAATTCAATATCAAAACTATTAATGGCTCTATTTGTCATCTATTATCCTTTATAAGTAATTTAAAAAGGATTAAAACATAAATAGCTTTTAATTATCATAAAAATACTATATACATAAATACCTAATGTATATAGTAAATCAATAAATATAAAACTCACAAAATACACTCTAAAATCGTTTAAAATCATTTAACCCTTATCCATATACCTTTTTTAAAAGAAAATTGATTTTAGATACATTTCTGTTAATCTATGATAGTAGTACAAATATATTTTATTATCTTATTATCTTTTCTTTTATGTTTTCTTTGATAAAAAATAAAAAACACAATAGCTCTTTAATATATAAATTTTTAAAAAATAAAAAAATAAAATTTTTATATTATTTTATATTTATTATTTTTTAATAAAAATTATTAAATATTAAAATTTTATAAATTTTGGAAATTTTATAAATTTAAAAATTCTAAAAAATAAAATTCTAAAATTCAAAGTTATATCTTTCCCTTTTTTTATTTTTTTACATATAATGTAAGAAGGGGGGATTTTTTGGGGAACTTAAAAAAATAAATTAATTTTTAGATATCGATTTTATGGGGTTTATGCTTAATTTATTAAAATTATATTTACTTATAGGGGGATTTTTTGGGGAACTTAAAAAAATAAATTAATTTTGTTAAAATACATATAATACCGATATTTTAGATATTTAAGCCATATTAACATATAAAGCCATTTAATTTGATTGATTGTATTACTAAAAATATTTTATACCAACAATAGTTGATAAATATGATATTTGATATATACTTTAAGTTTCAAAAAAATATTAGTAAATATATTCCAAATGGCTTTAAACTTAAAAGTATATTTTACTAATTGATTATTTACATTTTTTAGATAGTATATACATATGAAAGGTTTAAAAAGAAGTAGAAATATTTATGTTCGTGGTAAATACCTTTGGATAGATTATCAAGAAGATTGTGTTAGAATTAGAAAATCGACTGGTATTAAAAATTCAACTTTAGGTTTTAAATTTGTTAAAGATAATTATGAGAGATTTTTAAATGACAAAGAGCGTAAAAAAGCTAAAATTGATTACTATAAACTAGAAGATGAGCATGTAACAAAGTCTATTGAAAAAAAAGAAAGAGATTATGAATTAAAATTACAAAGTAAAAAAACATCTGTAGATAAAAATAACAATGAGTATAGTTTTACATATGCTATGAAATTTTTCTTAAAAGAAAAACAGTTTTTAAAAAAATCATCTCTGGAAGTCTATAACGCTCTTATTAAATTAATATATGAATTTTTAAAATCAAAGAACATTTATTATATTTATGACTTTAAAAGGGAGGATAGTATAGACTTCATGTCTTATTTGCTAGAGAAAAATCTTTCAAAATCATATATAAAAATTTCTTCTATGATATTTAAAAGATTATTCAATATTGCTATTGAAAATGGCGTGATTGATAAAAATCCATTTTTTACACCAAAAATAAAAGAGAAAGAAAAACGCCCATTAAATCCATTTAGCTTAGATGAAGTTAAACTTTTGATTGAAAACTCTGATGGAATATTGAAAAGTTATTTAACAATAGCATTTTTTACTGGAGCTAGAACAGGTGAGATTTTAGCTCTTACTTGGAGAGATATTGATTTCCACAACAAGGAAATTTCAATTACAAAAAGTTTGTCATCTAAAAACAGATTAGATACTCCTAAAACAAAGAGTAGTTATCGTGTGATTGATATGCTAGAAATAGTTGAAAAGGAATTATTATCTATGAAACAAACAAATTTAGATGATTTTATCTTTAAAATAAGTAGAAATCGTTTAAAAAAGATGCTAGATTTGTTATTAGATAATTTAAATATTCAAGAAAGAACATTATACGAAACAAGACACACATTCGCAAGTGTTATGCTTTCAAAGGGGGAAGAACCTATGTGGGTTGGTTGTAAAATGCTTGGTCATAAAGATTTAAATGAGACATATAAATCATATGCAAAATATTTGCCAAAAAGCGTTACAAATAGAGCAGTATTTTTGAAAGATTATTTTCAATAAGACACAATTAAGCTACAATTAAATAAGTTTATTGTAGAATATTCTATATAATTACATATGCTTAGAGTTATAATAAGGCACATAATTAATTGATTAAAAAGGCTTTTTTTATCATTTTTTATAAACGGCTTTTAAGCCTAAATATATTATACTTTTAAAATCTAATTTTTGGAGTGTAATTTGAAACAAAAGCTAATTTTAATTGGTGCATCCACTGGTGGTCCAGGTCATCTAAAAAAGCTTCTAACTGGTATTACTTTGCCATCATATGCCTCCATTATTATCGCTCAACATATGAGTAAAAATTTTGTTGGCTCTTTTGCTAATAGGCTTAGCCAAGAGCTAAACTCAGAAGTTGAGCTATTAAACAATAAAGTAACACTAAAAAACAAAATCTATATCTGCGAACAAAATAGCATTATTTTAAATTCTCAAATCCCAACTGCAAATATTGATCAAAGCGGAATTACTACTACATATAATCCAAATGTAAATATGTTATTTAAATCGGCTGTACCAATTTGCAAAGTAATTGATGTAATGGGAATACTGCTAACTGGCATTGGTGATGATGGTGCTAGTGGATTAAATGAACTATATAAAGCTGGTGCAAAATGTATAGCAGAAAATGAGCAATCAGCTATAGTTTATGGAATGCCTAAGCGTGCTAAAGATATAAATCCAAATTTAGAAATTGCCAATTTAGATATGATTAGAACAAATTTGCAAAGGTTTATCATATGAGCGACTTTGAATGCAGTATTAATGATCTTTTAGAATTTATCGAGCTAACTAAAAAATATAGCGGCAATGATTTAATAAGCAAAAAAGAGATTGTAAAAAATAAAATAGCTCATTTTGCCAAACATAAAGAGATAGATAGTATGCATACCTTGTGTGGCAAATTTCAGTATGATAAGATCTTTAGACAAGAACTTTTAAATTTAATAACCATAAATGAGACATATTTTATGCGTGAGCTAAACCAGCTAAACTCAGCTATGCAATATGCCAATACTCTAAGCATAAGTGGTAATACAGTTAAAATTTTATGCGCTCCATGTAGTAGCGGAGAAGAGGTATATTCGCTTGGAATTTTAGCTAAAACCATTGGAATTGATAAATACCGCCTAAAAATCACTGGAATTGATATAAACTCTGATATGATTCAAAAATGCAAAGAGGGAATTTATAACGAACGATCAGTCAAAAATATTAGGCAATCTCAAAAAGAGATATATTTTAAAAAAGTCAATTCTGATTATAAAATTAAGCAAGAACTAATGCCAATGATTGAATTTAAAACTATAAATATATTTAATGATTCACTTTTTGCACTTGGGCAGTTTGATATTATTTTATCTAGAAATATGATGATATATTTTGATGAGAATTACCGACTTTTAACTATTGAGCGATTTGCCAAAATTTTAAAGCCATATGGGCGAATTTACTTTGGTAGTGCTGATTTGGTACCATACTGCGATCTATATAGCAAAATAATAGATATATCAGGTACATACTATGAAAAGGTATAACGCCTATATATGATAAAATAATATAAAGCACCAAATAAAAATATAACTGCCATTAAAAAGGTAATCATCGCTAAACTTATACCACTTTCATAAAGCACTCCAATCATAAAGGATATGGTAGCAGATACCAAATAATATACCATATCCTTATAGGCTATTACTCTACCATAAAATCTCTTATCGCAGCTATTTTGCAACATTGTAAAAGTATATGACCATAGTGTAGATGTACAAAATCCAGCCGCTACCAGTCCAATTAACCCTAAATAATAATCAAACTGCAACACAGCCCACAACCCAATACCTAAAAATTCCCCAATAAATAACCATATCAGTGTTTTATTATTTATAAATTTGCTCAAAATCATAGGCCCAACTACTAAAGAAATAGCCCTAGTCATATTCATAAAACCAATTATAAGAGAAATACTCATAATCTCCTTATACTGATACTTTGCCATTAATGCAATTAAATTATCATATGCAGTTACTCCAACAAATGAATGCAAAAATATTATATGCATTAAAACTGGATTTGCCTTTATATACCCTAGCCCCTCTTTCATCATATTAAAAATATTTTGGCTAGTTGTTTTAATAACTACTGGTGCTTTAAGCCTACTAATAAGCCCTAACCCCACAATATAAAGTCCAAAATCAAACAAAAATGACGCCTTTATCCCAAAATAGTGGATAAAAATCCCAGCTAACCCCATTCCAGCAGTATATGAGACCGCCCAAATGATAGAATGAATCTCATTAGCTAATTTTAAATTTTTTTTAGTCATCAAATTTGGTAGTAGACTCATCTCAGTTTGAAAATAGACAACTCCAACACCCATCCGCACAAAAATAATAATAAAAAGCAGCCAAAGCAACGAAATATCATCTATAAAAATCAGCATAAAAACAGTAATAATCTCTATAAAAAGCATAAGCATCATTAATTTTTTAGGGCTAAATTTATCCACAATAACACCATTTATTGGTGCTAGTAATACATTTGGGATAAATGCCATTGCAGCAGCTAAAGTAATAGCCCACACAGGTGCATCAAGCTCAATAAGCAAAGCAAAAATCCCTGTATGAGAAAACCACATACCAAAATAACATATAAACTGCACTGAGCTTAATATTCTTAAATTTGGCTTATATCGAAATAAAATATAATATTTTTTCAATTATCAACCTTGTTTTTATTATTTAACCACTTTAATTTAAAGCGCAATAATACATATTTACAAATAAAAAAATAATAAAATTTAGATTTTCATTGTTTAAGAGCCTTTTGGCTCTTAAGGACGGCAGCGGTAAAAAGATATAGTAAAAATTTTTAGTAAAAGTTTTATTTTTGAATTGAATTTTTAAAAAAAATTTTCATTTTAAGTGAAATATTTACTAAAAATTTTATAGAATACAAAGAAAAACTTTAAAGGAATAAAAATGAAAAAAATTTTAGTAACTGGTGCTTTAGTAGCTGGAGTATTTTTTAGTGGATGTACTGCGAGTTTAACT
>JAFVMP010000146.1 GCA_017506845.1 Campylobacter sp. | reverse complement strand
CTGATGGATAGACAAAGATATAAAGCTCTTTGGGATTGCCTACTGCTTTACTATATCTCTTATCTAATATCTGCAGTTTTCTTATGTCTTTATCTTGCAAATTTGCATTTGATGCTCGGCTCATTTTATATCCTTGATTAGTGTAAAATACTCCTAAGAGTAAAAATACTCTTTAAAATATTCAAAATTATTTTACATTAATCATATCAAAAATTACAACAACTGTAAATAATATGTCTATAAATCCCCTTGCTATTGAGATTTAAATACATTGAAATAAAATAGGATAAATTGTTTGAAAGATATTTGTGGTGGGTTTACCAGAATTAGCATACACTCAGCAAAATACCTATTTAACTATATCTATAGATTATCCAACTTTAATAATGACCTAATTAATAACTTTATTTATTGAAACTTATTAATACTCAACTACCAATTAAAACACAGATTATAGCATATATTTTAATAGATTAAAAAATATAAATAAATTAAAAAATTATATTATTTTGATTTATTAATTATATATTTACTAAATATAATATATAATTAGTTGTTTATTATGTATTGTTAAATTAGGTTAATGTTCATAAGACCTTTCTTATAAATAAAAAAAGAAAAATGAAAAGGGGTGAGTATTATATTTTTATAAAAAATATCAAAAATTCAAAATTGTAAAACAAAAATTTTATATGTTATTTTTTAAACAATTCATTTAAGTGTAAAATTCTATTATCAAGTAATCCACTACCATTAAAAAGAAAAATATTGCTAATTTTATGATATAATTATTTACTACTAAAATACCAATAATAAAGAATCAGTAAAAAGAAATATTAGCGAATTTAGTCTATGAAATATTAAACATCATACATAGATCTTTAAAAAGCAATAGAGATTTTTCTTTAATGGTCTATTCTCAATAAAATAAAGAGTAGTAGTCAGTGCTATTTAAAATACCAATTCCTGCCATCTTAATTCCTTTCTTGATTAATACATATAAAAATACATAAAATAATGCGTATAATAATGATTAAAATAATATAAAGAGCTATTGCCTTAGATAGATCTATTATAATTCATTTCTCTTATAAAAATCAAAAAATTTATACCATTAAAGAAAAAAATCTTTAGCTGGTTTTTCAGAGATTATTAGCGACAAAAAGGAGCTTTTTTAAATCTTTTTTGGTTCTATATGCATATATTAAGCTAATAGTATAATAAATAATCCTTTAACTACTATTTAAAAGCCCTTTAAATAGGCTTTTCATACTTTTTAATAATGCTTAAAAGCTCATCTAGGGTTTTACCTTTTTCGTAGTTTTCTAGCCAACTATCAACCCAACCTGGCAAGGTGTTTGTTTGCTTCCAATTTGTTACGCCTGTATAACTCATTTTAACCATTTGAGAAAAATCTTTTTTGCTTAAATCGATTGATTTTAGTTTATATTCAAATTCATCATAATTCATTTTATACCTTTTATAAATAAAATATTTGTTATTTTACAAAAAAATAACTAAAATATTTATAAAACTATTGACAATATAACTAAAATATGTTATAATTCACTCATAAAACAAATAAATCATTTGTTTTAAATCTAAAGAAAGGAGTTAGCGAAATGGCAAAGTTAGATTTGATGATTAAAGTAGCGGCTTTAATCTATATAATCTCAAAGATTATTCAGATATGGATAGTCTAAGAGCGGAGGCGAAAGCCTCTAGCTTATGCCATTTCGTTAAGTCTATTTTAACATAAGGAGCTTAAAGATGAGTGAAATTTTAGAAGTAGTAGAAGTTTTGTTGCTCGCATACATTGCGATTAACATTCATAAATTAAATCTAAAGGAGAAAAAATGAGTTACGAAATTAAATATGATGCATTGACACCAGTAGAAAATGATGATATTAGCGAATTTAGTCTATGAAATATTAAACATCATACATAGATCTTTAAAAAGCAATAGAGATTTTTCTTTAATGGTGTATTCTCAATAAAATAAAGAGTAGTAGTCAGTGCTATTTAGAATACCAATTCCTGTCATCTTAATTCCTTTCTTGATTATTTGATTTTTATGAATTTCATTAAATTCTAAATCTTGAAAGGAAGTATAGCATAAATTTTATAAAAATGTATAGTATTTATAAAAATATATAGTTTATTTTTTCTTTTTAGAATTTGTTTTAAAAATCTGCTCAAAAACAACAAAAGCCCTAAAATTGCCAAGACTAATTCTATACTTCTTAGCTATTTGAGCTAATTTTACATTATAATCATTTTTCAAAGTTTGCAAATTTATATATTTATAGTTAGTTTGGGTTCCGCTTAAAAGTGTATTTATCTTATTAATCATTTTAATTGTTTCATCGTTATAAGCGCCATGATCTGCAATAGTTACGCCTAGCTCCTTTTGCTTTTTAAGGTTCTCTATGTAATCATTAAGTGCCGTAAATGTCGCTGAAGCTATAAGTGGTGCTAGTGTATAACCATTTTTCATAAATCTATATATATGTAGAATGCTTTTTTTCTTAGCCTGAATTTCCTTATTAAAATCTATAAAATCCAAACCAAACTCCATAAACAATTGTTTGAGTTCAAGATACGCATTATCAGTCAAATTTGCAAATACTTTATTAAAATTCTCTATATATCGTGGTTCTTCTGCTAGTATCCTAT
>JAFVMP010000145.1 GCA_017506845.1 Campylobacter sp. | reverse complement strand
GTTATATCTTCAGCGGTGAAGCCTCTGCGGTATATGTGCTTGCAGACCTTGGCTGGTCTTCAAGAGAAGACAAGGTGGAGCTGATGCTTCAGCTTAAGGAGGAAGGTTATTCAAGATTCTTCACCGACAAGGTTGTCCGTATAGAAGATGTGATGAAGCTTTCTGAGTCAGGGGAGTATCCTGCCGATCTGTATCTTCTTGTGGACCGACTGAAAGTTCAATATCCACAGATGGATTTGGAAGATCTGCAGACAAGACTTCATGCATCCGTTGATTCTGCATTCGATAAAGGCAACGGATCCATTCTGGTCAGAAAGGAGTACTCTTCAGGTACTGTGGAGACAAGGGCCTTCATAAACCGTTTTGAAGCTGACGGAATGTCTTTTGCCAAGCCTGACGAGTATCTGTTCAGTTTCAACAGTCCTCTGGGTGCCTGCCCTGTTTGCGGCGGTCTGGGTCAGATCATAGGAATAAGTGAAGACCTTGTCGTTCCGGACAAGAGGCCATTGATAAACGGATATCTTTTTCGGCCTTATCATCGTGGGGCATTAGCATTATTTTAATATTTGGATACCACCAAAATAATATTTCAAGACCCTTAAATCCAAGCACACAAAGTGCAATAAATAAAATAAGATAGTATATACTACTAAATAGTTCAGCTGAGCTTCCAAATTCAATATATGCTGACATCAATGTAAGCAAGGCAATGCTAATTACTTCACCAATTCCACCAGCAATCATCGCCGTATTTAACCATGGCTCATTCTTGCCATACTCCTTAAATAGAGTAGATAACACACCTACACTCATTACAGGCACAACTACAAAGGTAAGAAATAGAGCATTTGACCATACTCCAGTAATCCCGGCTACAATATACAAAATAGATATATATAAAAGTGCTAAACGCAACACCTGTTTATCGGTTTTAATAAGTGCCCTAATATCGATCTCAGTTCCAGCCAAAAACATTAGATAAAAAAAGCCAACTTCGGCTACAAGCTTAAAAGTTGCACTCTGTTCAATTAATCCAAAATAGCCTAAAATAGTTCCAAAAATTATCTCAATTGGCGCAATTGGAATCTTTGTAATCTTTGCAAAATATGGCGATACAAAAATTACAAAGGCTAAAACAAGCAAAATTCCCAACTCATTAGTAGCAATATCGTGCAAACTTAAGCCCTTGAAATTTTAATTTAAAAATGCCCACTAAGCTTCTACCTCTTCTTTATATTTACATGCTGGACATTCGTTAAATTTGCCTCGTTTTAACTCTTTAAAAACCATATATTTAGAACACTCTGGACAGTTCTTGCCAGCTGGTGGATAGTTGCTTATAAATTTGCATTTTGGATAATTAGAACATCCATAAAATTTACCCTTTTTACTAAATCTCTCTACAATATCGCTACCGCATTCTGGACAATTTACGCCAATTTTACTTGGCTCTTTTTTTTCAAATTTAGTCTCGCTTGAGGTGTTGCGTGAATATTTACATTTTGGAAAATTTAAACAGGCTATAAATTCGCCAAATTTACCCTTTCTTTTAACCAATTCTCCACCACACTCAGGACAATTTTCACCAATTGGTTGAGCTACTTTTTGGCTTTTGATATTTTTCTTGCCAGCATCAATTTTAGCGATAAATGGGTAATAAAACTCAGATAAAACCGCCTGCCAATCAGCATTATTTTCAGCAATATCGTCTAAAGTCTCTTCGAGCTTTGAAGTAAATTCGCTATCAACAATATCTCTAAAATGCTCCTCAAGCACAGAAATCATCGTAAATGCAATCTCATTTGGGATTAGCTGCTTTTTTTCAACCTTGACATAATCCCTACTAGTTAATAATGAAATAGTTGGAGCATATGTACTTGGCCTACCAATTCCTAAGCTTTCTAATTTTTTGACTAGTCCAGCTTCAGAGTAACGACTAGGCGGTTCTGTTATATGATTTGAGATTTTCATACTCTCAACACTCATCATATCGCCAATATTTAAAGGTGGAAGAATTCTATCCTTATCCATATCACCATAGACCCTATAAAAACCATCAAATATAACTTTTCTACCTAATAGTTTAAAGATGGCATTATCACTTTTTATCATAATATTTTGGGTTTGTGAAATGCTAGGACTCATTTGAGAGGCTAGGAATCTATTATAAATTAATGTATAAAGCTTTAACATATCCTTTTCTAGATACTGCGCTGCAATTTGTGGAGTAAAGCTTAAATTTGTAGGACGGATTGCCTCGTGAGCCTCTTGTGCGCCTTTTGATTTAGTTGTATAGATATTGGCACTTTTTGGCAAATAATCAGCCCCAAATTCACTCTTTATAATCTCTCTTGCAGTATTTAATGCTTCTTTAGCGATATTTAAGCTATCGGTTCTCATATAAGTAATTGCACCCATAAAGCCGTTATTTGTCTGTACGCCCTCATATAGACTTTGAGCTAGCATCATTGTTTTTTTAGGGCTAAATCCAAGCCTATTTGAAGCGCTTTGTTGAAGCGTAGAGGTCATAAACGGCGGTTGAGCATTGGTTTTGCGCTCTTTAGATTCTATTTCATCGATTTGAAATTTATCACTTTTTAATATATTTAGGATAAACTCAGCCCTTTGCGGATTAGTAATAGTAAGTTTTTCAATCTTTGAGCCTTGAAATTCAACCAATTCAGCTTCTAAATCTTTTTTAAATTTAGTATCAATACTAAAATATTCAATTGGCTTAAAATCTCTAATCTCACGCTCTTTATCAACTAAAATCTTAAGAGCTGCACTTTGAACCCTACCAGCACTTAAGCCTCGTTGAATTTTAATATTTAAAAGTGGACTTAATTTATATCCTACAATTCTATCTAAAAGACGCCTAGCTTGTTGAGCATTTACGCTATTCATATCAAGAACTCTAGGATTTGCAAGGGCTGCTTCTATCGCAGTTTTAGTTATTTCGTGAAATACTATCCTAGGTAGAGTCTCTGGCTTTTTACCAATTGCTGTTGCGATATGATAAGCAATCGCCTCACCCTCTCTATCCTCATCGGTTGCAAGATATATCTCATCAGCCTTGCTAGCAAGAGTTTTTATCTCCTTAACTAGCGCACTATGATCGCTACTAATTCTATATTCTGGAGTAAATTTATCCCCATCGACTTTAATTCCAAAGCTAGATTTTGGCAGATCTCTAATATGTCCCTTACTAGCTATAACTACATACTCAGAACCTAAGAAATTTTTTATGGTTTTTGCTTTAGCCGGTGATTCTACAATTATTAGCTTACTCATTTTACACCCCAAATTCAGATGGGCATAATTTTACCAAAAAACTATAAAACCTATATAAAATCACCGCCTAAAATATTAAATTTAGCCCATTATAAGATTTAAATTTCCCAAAATTGATAGCGCACCAACTCCTTCTAAAATTACAAAAGCAATAGCTAGCACACTTAAAATCCCTATCCAAATAGATTTTTGTCTTGTGACTTGAACGGTTTGACTAGGTTCATTAAAATATATACTAATAATTATTCTAAGATAATAATAAACCGATAAAATCGTATTAATAATACCAAAAATCGCTAGATAGGCATTACCAGCTTCAAAGGCGCTAGAAAATAGATAAACTTTACCCAAAAAGCCTACTGTGTATGGAAATCCAATAAATGATAAACAGATAATAGTAAATGCTAGTGCGCCAAGTGGCGAGCTCTTATATAGCCCTGCTATGCTCTCAAGCGTGATTTGATTATCGCCAAAAAGTGAATTTAAAATCAAAAATGCAAATCCAGTGGTAATAGCATAAATACATAGATAAAATACTCCAGCAAATAGCGACTCTCCACTAAAGCTAGCTAAATTTATAAATATATAACCAGCATGAACGATCCCAGCAGCTATTAAAATCTTTTTGACATCAATCTCTTTTAAGCTTAAGAAATTACCTATAAACATACTACATATTGCTACAACACTAAAGATAATAGCTAAAATATCATTCCAGCCGCCACTATAAAGCAGAGCAAATTTAATCAACATCCCAAAACTAGCAAGCTTAAACGCTCCAGCTAAATATCCAGTAATGCTAGTGCTAGCACCATAATAGACATCAATGCTCCAGCGATAAAAGCCAAAAATTGCAATCTTAAAAAACATCATAGCTATAATTAACATCGCACCGATTGTTGTTATAAATGATGGCGATGAGAGCTTGCTAAGTAGTTCATATTTTGTTGTTTGTGTCATACCAAAAATTAAGGCTGCACCAAGTAGATAAAACGCACTCATAAATGATGATAATAAAAAGTATTTAAAAGCCGCTTCAATGCTTTTTGAACTAAGCGAATTTAACGCTATCATTGCATATATAGATATAGAAGCAATCTCGATAAAAATAAGCGTAGTGATTATCTCGCTTGATATTATCATACCCATCATACCAAATGAGGCTAAATTTGCCAATGCTACAAGCTCAGGTTTAAAATATCTCTCATCATCGCTAAAATATAAAGTAGCAAAAAATAAGATAGTAAGCACCGCTACAATAGAACACAGCACCAGCTCAAACTGTCCAAATACTATAAATCCTGTGGCAAAAAATGGTAAGTCGCTATTAACAATTTCATTTCTAAAAACAAAAAATGATACTAAAATAATAGCCCAAAATAGTAAATTTACCCCTAAAAGTAACCCTTTTTTAATTCTTGTAACGCTTAAAAATATATTAGCTATAATAGCAGCAATTGATAGTAAAAACGGCGTTAAAGCTATCATTTATGCTCCTTTAAATTTGATTTTATATATTTTTCATAATGGTTTTGTACTGTATTTTCAGATAGATCTAAAAAGGTCTTAGGATATATACCCATTACAAATATAATAATAGCAACAAATCCAAATCCTAAAATCTGAGACTTGCTAAGCTCTTTGAATTTATCCGTTACACTACCAACGCTTTGTAAAATTGCCTTGCGATACACTACAAACATATAAACAGCACCGACAATTATAGATGTAGTAGCAATAATTCCATATATCAAATTTGTTTTAAATAAACCAACAAGTATTAAAAGCTCAGCTACAAATCCGATTGTAGTAGGAAGCCCAACGCTTGAGAGCATCATAATTCCAAATAAAGTAGCAAAAACTGGAGCTTTATGAGCGATACCTCCAAGCTGACTTATCTTGCGAGTACCTAGTTGAGTGCTAATAATGCCAACCATCAAAAACATCACCCCACTAGTAAGAGCGTGAGCAATAATCTGATAAAGCGCACCGCTCATTCCTACTACATCAAGGCTAAATACACCAGCTAAAATTAGACCCAAATGCGATGCTGAAGCAAATGCTAAAAGAGTTTTAAAATCATCACATCTAAGCGCAATAATCCCAAAATATATCATAGAAAATATCCCAAGTGCTACAAAATAACTTGAAAACTCTATAAAGCTAAGCGAAAAAATAGGCAATACAAATCTTAAAATAGCAAAAACTGCCACTTTAGATGCGATAGCTGAGAGCATAAATGTAGCTACGCTAGGTGAATAAGTATATGCCTTACTAAGCCACATATGAAATGGAAATAAAGGAAGCTTAATAACAAAAGCGATCATAAAGCTAAAAAACAACACTCTTTCAGCCATCACACTTAAATTTAAATTTGCTAAATCATCTAAAGCAAAACTATAAAATCCAAACTGCTCAAAATGAAGCACACCAAGATAAATTATAGCCCCAAGCATAATCATAGAACCAAATATCGCATAATACATCATATCTAGCATAGCTTTAGCTCTTTTAGCACTTTTACCATATAGGCCTACCATCACAAAAATAGGTAAAAGCATCATCTCCCATCCAGCATAAAAAAAGATAAGATCAAGTGAGCTACAAACAGCTAAAAATCCACTCTCTATAAATAGTAAATTTGCCCAAAAGCCTTTTTCTTCACGCTTAAGCACAAAAAATAGCAATGGTAAAAATAGAGCAATAATTAAAATAAGATAGATATTAATTCCATCAACTCCCACCATATATGTTATCCCATATCTTTGCACTAGCGAAATAATATCTACAAACTGCATTCCACCGGCTGGATCAAAGCTAAGAGTCATAATTACCGTAAGAATTGCGACAAAAACACTCGCTCCAAAAGCCACAATCCTACCCCAAAAATTATTACAAAACAGAGCTATAAAAAGCCCAGATAAAAATGGTATAAATATAATCCAAGTTAATATACTACTCATAAAATAGCCTTTGAAAATATAATAATAACACAGACGAAAAATAACATATAAAATGCATATGAACTAGCTAAACCATTTTGAGTGCATTTAGCATAAATTTGACTAAATCCTCTAAAGGCTAGAGCCGATAACTCAACTAACGGATATAAAATTCTATCATCTATAATCTCACGCATAAAATGGCTAATGCGTTTTAAGCTTTTGACAAAAATTAGTTCATATATCTCATCTATATAAAATCTATTTGCTACAATGCTCTCAAATTTACCCATAGATTCTTCGCAATTTTTATAGTTATAAAATTTCTTATAAGCGATAAAAATACCGATACCAGACACTGCCATACTCACCACTCCAGCAATAATCTCTACCATTAAAGTTGGATGGTCTATATCCAAAAATATTGCCATAAATCCACCGCCTAATGCAAATAGACACAGCAAATAATTCACGCCAAGCATACTAAAAGGCACTTTATGTTGATGAGGCGCTTGGTTTTGCGAATAAAACACCAAGAAAAATAATCTAAAGCAATAATATGCTGTAAGTCCAGCTGTAAATAGCAAGATACTAAATATTACATAATGCCCAGAAAGAAGCGCTCCAAGGATAATAGCATCTTTAGAGAAAAAGCCAGCAAATGGGAAAATTCCGCTAATTGCAAGCATTCCAAAAAGCATTGGATAATATAGAGCTTTATTAGATTTTAAATTTCCCATTTTAAATATATTTTGCTCATGATGAAGAGCTATAATAATCGCTCCAGCACTCAAAAATAGTAATGCCTTAAAAAAGCCATGAGTAAATAGATGATACATCGCAGCACCTGAACTATAACTAAGCGCAGCAAACATATATCCTAACTGACTCATTGTAGAGTAGGCTAAAATCTTTTTAATATCAGTAGCCTTTGTCGCAATAATCCCAGCAAATAACGCTCCAGCTGCGCCAATACCAGCTAAAACCTCTACTGGCAAGCTAAGTCCAGCAAATAAGAAATCAAATCTAACAACCATATAAACCCCAGCTGTAACCATCGTCGCAGCGTGGATTAAAGCTGAGATTGGCGTTGGGCCAGCCATCGCATCAGGTAGCCAGGTATATAGAGGAATTTGAGCCGATTTAGCCAAAGCACCAGCTATAAAACAAAATGCAATAAATATCGCTACATTAGGACTTAGAGTTATCTCATTAAGGCCTATATAATCAAATTTAACTCCGCTACTAGCAAGATATAGAGCAATAAGCCCAATTAAAAAGCCAAAATCACCAATTCTATTTAAAATAAATGCTTTATTACCGGCTTTTACATTATCTTTATCACTAAAGTAAAAAGCAATTAGCAAATATGAACAAACTCCAACGCCTTCCCAGCCAACAAACATCAAAATTGGATTATTTGCTAAAACCAAAATAAGCATAGAAGCCAAAAATAAATTCATATAGCAAAAGAATTTTCCAAAGCCCTCATCTCCATCCATATATCCT
>JAFVMP010000144.1 GCA_017506845.1 Campylobacter sp. | reverse complement strand
ATAGTAATGAACGGGCAAGACCAATCAATCTTTATAGATACGCCAGGACTTCATGATAGCACTAAAACTCTAAATAAACTAATGGTTCAAAGCGCTATTAAATCTTTAGGCGATGCAGATGCAGTAGTATTTGTAGCTAGTGTTTTTGATAGTTTAGAAAATTACGAAAAGTTCTTAAGCTTAAATAGTGCATTGCCTCATATAATCTCACTTACAAAGATAGATGAAGCGAGCCAAGATAAGCTATTTCAAAAGTTAAATGAGTATCAAAAATACTCAAATAATTTTCAAGCCATAGTCCCAATAACCATAAAAAAACAAGCCTATAGAAAGATTTTTTTAGATGCTCTTACTCCATTACTTCCAGAGCATCCTCATTACTATGATCCTGAGTTTATCACCACAACAAATGAAAAGGATATTTATAGAGATTTTATATTAGAGGCTATATTTGAGTGCGTGAGTCAAGAGGTGCCATATAGTTCTGATGCGATTGTATCAAAGGTAAAACAAAAGAGCGATATCTTAGAAATCGAGGCTAAAATCATAACAGATAATACCCACCATAAGGCAATTTTAATAGGCAAAAATGGTGCTACTATTAAGCGAATCGGGATTGTAGCTCGTAAAATTATAAGTGAATTTAATAATCAAAAAGTATTTATTAAATTAAATGTAGAAGTTGATAAAAACTGGCATACTAATGAAAATAGCATTAAAAAATATTTAGATTTAAAAGGAAATTAAGATGGCTTTTAAGAGAGTTTTGCAAGCTATAGAGGATATAAAAAATGGCAAAATGATAGTTATGGTAGATGATGAAGATAGAGAAAATGAAGGTGATATAGTATTTGCTGCAGCCTTTAGCGATGTGCAAAAAGTCAATTTTATGATCACCCACGCTAGAGGTGTTTTATGCACTCCACTTAGCAAAGAACTAGCTGATAAATTTGATCTATATCCTATGGTTGGAGCAAATACTAGTTGCCATGAGACAGCATTTACTATTAGCATTGATGCTAAAAAGGCGACCACTGGAGTAAGCGCATATGAAAGAGATATGACAATTAAAATGTTAGTAGATAGTGCTACAAAGGCTGATGATTTTGTC
The DNA here is from genome assembly GCA_017506845.1 of Campylobacter sp. GTDB lineage: Bacteria > Campylobacterota > Campylobacteria > Campylobacterales > Campylobacteraceae > Campylobacter. The sequence goes on along the minus strand of JAFVMP010000144.1, from coordinate 4,287 downwards.
CGCCCAGGCCATATATTTCCACTAATTGCTAAAAGTGGCGGAGTTTTAGAGCGCACAGGCCATACTGAAGGTAGCATAGATCTATGTAGATTAGCCGGTCTTGCTCCAGTATCTGTAATCTGTGAGATAGTAAATGATGATGGTACGATGGCTAGACGCGATGATTTAGAAAAATTCTGCGATAAATTTAATCTAAATATGGTAAGTATAGCCGAGATTATAGAGTATCGCCTCCATCATGAAAAATTAATTAGTGTTGATGAGCTAGGAGAGTCGCAAATAGCTGGTAAAAAAGCACACAAATATAGCATAACAGATCATTTGGGTAATACGCATTTTGCTTTTACTTTTGGCAATATAAATACCAAAACAAATGTAAAATTTCATAAGATAAAAGATGATATAGAGCTTTTAAATTCATATAAATTTAATGAATTTTTATCTCATATAGAGCTGCTAGAGAACGAAGGTGGAATACTGATATTTTTAGCTGGCAATGAAGATGATAGCGGACTTATTAAAAACTATGGCATAGGAGCGCAGATTTTAAAATACTTCGGTGCTAGCGATATTGAGATTTTAAGTTCGAGCGAATTTAAAGAGTTTGTAGCTATTAGCGGATTTGGGTTAAATATTTTAGGACAAAAGGGTTAAATATTGCAACCATAGAGTTAAATTTTCTTAACTCTATGGGCATAAAATAGTTTATAGTTATCTTTTAATATGCAATACTTAATTTTTATGCATTTTTTTAATTTTTTTCTATTAAATTTAACATAATTAATTTTATTAGAGTTTAAATTTTCTAATTCATTAAACATTAATCAATCTAATGATAATCTATATTACAACCTACTTCTTCTTTGGTCTAAACACTTTCATAATATTCTCATCGCACTCAATATAAGCTGCACCAATTAGATCTAAACAATATGGAATAGCTGGGAAAATAGGCTCTAAACACTCCTTTATCGCTTTTGGTTGGCCGGGTAAATTTACTATTAAAGTCTTATTTTTTATACCAGCACTTTGTCGTGACAATATAGCAGTAGGTACATATTTTAAGCTAACTAAGCGCATCAATTCACCAAATCCTGGTAGCATTTTCTCACATACAGCTTCAGTTGCTTCAGGTGTTACATCTCTAGGTGCTGGCCCTGTCCCGCCAGTAGTAAATACTATATCACAACCTTGCTCACACATTTGTTCTAGACTATTTACTATTAACTCATAATCATCAGGTATAACCCTATAAATAAACTCTAAATCGCTTATTACCCACTCTTTTAGTATATTTTGAATCGCCACACCACTCTCATCTGCATAGACTCCAGCACTTGCTCTATCGCTTAGTGTTAATACTCCTATTTTAGCCATTATTTGTCCTTTGTATTATCATTATTACATCAGCTCTACTTGCTAATTCATTCTCTAGTAAAAATTTAGCCAAGGCATCTATCTCAGATCTCATCTTATCTATTAGCTCATTTACTTCGCTGCGAATTCGTTCTAAAAGCTCTCTAATCTCATCATCACTAGGCATAATCCTATCCCCCATTCCATACTCCATTACTAGTTCCCTAGCGATATTTTTAGCTATTTTTATATCATTTTTGGAATTAGTATATAGTTCACCAGTGATTAAATTCATCGCACAAATGCCAGCTAAATGAACTTTAATAAGCCCTAAAAGATCACTTTTTGAACTTAAAAATGTATCGCTAGCACCAAATTTATCATTTAAAAGTGAAATTTGATTAAAATTAATACCGCAAAACTCAGCCATTAGCGCCTTAGCTGATTGATAAATAGCTTGGATTTGCTTTTCGTTTTGACTTAGACTATGAAGGTGTTTTTTGCCATCAATTACCCTATTTTCCACTGCCTTGAAATCATCATTATTTATAATCTCTCTGCCATTTCTTAATGCATTTATGGCTGCTTCATTTACTAGTGTTGCAAGTGCTGCTCCACTAAATCCAGTTGTACTTCTAGCTACAAAACCAATATCTACTGAGTGTCTTTTGCCTTGCAAATATATACTAAGTATATCATTTCTATCGCTAATATCAGGCATTCCTACAAATATACGCCTATCAAATCTTCCACTACGCAATAAAGCTTCATCCATCATCTCAATCTTATTAGTTGCTGCTATTACAACTACACCGCTACTGCTTAAAAACCCATCCATTTCAGTTAAGAGCTGATTTAGTGTAGCCTCTCTCTCATCGCTTCTATTGCCGCCACGAGCTTTGCCTACTGCATCAATCTCATCGATAAAGATTATACTTGGTGCATATGTTTTAGCCATACTAAAAAGCTCTCTGACACGCTTTGCACCCATACCAGCATAAATTTGAACAAAATTTGCTCCACTTTGGTAAAAAAATGGCACATTAGCTTCTCCAGCTACAGCTTTGGCTATTAGTGTTTTGCCAACACCTGGAGGGCCTACCATTAGCACGCCTTTTGGCATTTTAATGCCTAAATTTGAATATTTAGTTGGATTTTTTAAAAAATCTACTATCTCAATTAGCTCATTTTTTACATCTTTAATCCCTGCAACATCGTTAAATGAGATATCTGAGACTACTGGAGTTATCTGATTAGATACACCCTCAAGTAGATTGGCTGACTCACTTTTTTCTTGTGGTTTCTTTGCCACCTTAATAAGTGGTGTAAATTTAATAACCACAAATACCACTCCAGCTAAAAGCATTAAAATCAAAACTACCCAAATCAAGCCACCATCACCACTACTCTCTACTGCGACCCTTTGACCTAACTCGCTTAAACTTATCATCTCTTTTGGAATTATATAACTTCTATTTAATGCTTTAATTATCACACTATCGCCATCTATTATAGCATTTTGAATAGCTCCGGCTTGCAAAAAATTATCATACTCTAATAGAGTAATTTTACTAGGCATCGAGCGAAAAATAGCAATTGCAAATAGCAATACTAAAACAATACTAGCTGCGATTATGGCTGATTTTTTATTAAATTTAGGTAGCTTTATTTGGCTAAATTTGAGCATAATTAGATTCCTGCATAATTTCATAATCTGTTATATGTATCCACTCTTTTGCTATATTTTTAGAACTTTTAATTTTGATTTTATTATAATATTGATCCCAACCCTCATAGATATCTCCATTTGATTGCTTCTCTACTAACACATCTAGCGGTCTATCGGCATTGTTTTGTCTAAATTTTAGATTATTTTGTGCTACGATATTTTGAAGCGTTTTTAGCCGCTCTTTAGCAATTTGAGAATCAACATCCATAGGCATTGTGGCTGATTTGGTACCATTTCGTGGGCTAAAGATAAAGGCATGAATATGCGTTAATGGAAATTTATTAAAATTCTCTATAGCTTCATTCCATATTTGCGGCGTTTCACCTGGATGCCCTACGATAAAATCAGTCCCTAATGCAAATCCCATTGAGCTTAGCTCACAAAATAGATCTAAATCCCTTAAAGCTCTATTTCTTCTATTCATTATAGTAAGCATTTCTTGACTGGTATGCTGAAGTGCTATATGCAAGTGTCTTTCTAGCCATGGCTCATGTAAAATTTCCCTAAAACTCTCATCAATCTGACTTGGTTCAATACTTCCAAGACGAATTCGCTTAATTCCATTAATTTTACCCAAATGCGCTACTAATCTGCCAAGACTAGTTCCAACACCTTTGCCGTAGCTACCGATATTTGTACCAGTTAATACTATCTCGCTATAGCCATTACTTGCTAAAATTTTAGCCTCTTTTAATATTATATCCTCATCTATACTTCTACTAAATCCCCTAACACTTGGAATAATACAGTAACTACAAGCAAAATCACAACCTTCTTGAATCTTGATAAATGCTTTAGTATGATTTTCATAGTTACTTACTATATTTTTATCGATAAAATTTAGATCTCCTAGCTCATAAAACGGCTCACTCTTACCTAGCATTTCATCAATTTTGCTTTTATTACTAGCACCAAGAACTCCAAAAATAGCTGAACTTTTAAATAATTCATCACCTTTACTAACTGCCCCACAACCAGTTAAGATTACTTTTTTGCCGCTATTACGCATACTATTTATATAGTTTCTTACTCCGCTATCTGCGCCATTTGTTACTGTACATGAATTTACTACTATAATATCAGCGATATTATCATCATTAACTATTTCATAATTTTTTACATAACTTTTTAAAAGCTCAGTATCATAGATATTTGTTCGACATCCAAATGTTTTAAAATATACTTTCAATCTAAATTTTCCT
>JAFVMP010000143.1 GCA_017506845.1 Campylobacter sp. | reverse complement strand
ATAAACAGCTTGCTCAAAATGTCAGAATTTTTGATATGAATGGTTCGCAAATTATATCTCAAATAACTGCTAAAGAGGCTAGCTACAATGGCAACACCTGGATACTTAAAGATAACAACATAACTCAAATACCGCAAAATTTAAGCCTAGGTGCTGCAGGATTAGAGCGTAGCTATGCTGATGAGATAGTAATCACAAATAACTTCCGCCCACGCATAATAGAAAATATCAAAAATAAAGACAATCTCTACTCCATCATTGATGCTATTGACTCCATAAATACACTTAAAAATGAAAATATAAACATTGCTAAGATAAAATCTGTACTATATTCAATGATATTTTTCCCACTTTTTGCTCCATTTATGGTGCTAATTTTATACTATTATATGCCTGTTACTGGGCGTTTTGCTAGCTTAGCTATTGCTAGTTTTGGGGCGATTTTTATCTCGCTTTGTATTTGGGGTGTTCTGTTTTTACTTATTCGTCTTAGTATTAATGGTGCTATTGCTGCTGAGATTGGTATTATTTTACCTGTTATTATTTTGATGCTATTTGCTGGATATCAGTTTTATAAACATAGGTAACATATCTATTTTATATCATAGCAATTTAGAGTTGAAGTTTATAAATTTTGCCTAAAAATAAAAGATACTTAAAAAAATTATATAATAAAGAAAGTTTATATATTTGCTCTATTATTGCTTTATTATAATTAAAAATGATACTACTAAATTTAATATAATTAAACCTAATCAAACTAAAATAAAAACTAGTAAATTTGTAAATTTTTGCCCTACCCACCCCCTACAAAATCACAAATTTAGGTTATAATATAAATTGAAATACATATAACAGAATGGAGTTTATCATGTTCTCAAATCTTAAAGTTGGTGCCAAAATATCACTAATTGTTGGCGCTGTAGTTTTTGTTGGCTTAACTGCCCTTACTATACTAATTGGCAATAATGTATCAAAAGTGATGAAGCACGAGTCTGACATCACTCTAACTCAAGCTAGTCACCGATATGCTGAGCATGTTCTAACCATTTTTAGAGAGATGGATTCGCTCACTAAATCTACTGCTAATCTTATTGGCCTTGATCTTGGCTCTCATCATGCTAATATGCACGATACCATAGAAGATCTAAGTGCCTCATTTGATTCATCTAGTTATGCTGAGTATGCATACATCTATCTATTAGATCCAAATGATAGCTTTAAAAATAGTGATTATATAACTAAAAATAATCATTTTGCGCTATTTTTAGTAGATACAAATCGCAATCTTAAAAACGGAATAGAGATATATAAAACTACTGAAGCCTTCTTAGCTGATACATCTATTAAAGATGTTATAACAACTAAAAAGCCTGTAATTGGCGAGCCTAAAATCTACAATATAAATGGAAAAGATATATTTGCAACTGATATAGCCTATCCACTAATAAATAATGGTAAATTGCTTGGTGTTGTAGGATATATGTATAATCTAAAATATATGACTACATATCTAGATAATAAAGAATTTAGTCTATTTGAAGGCGATGTACGCTACATTTTAAGTGCAGAATCTAGACTAGCTACTCATCACAATCCACAGTATTGGGGTAAAAAACTAGGTGAGTTTAATACCAATCCTACAACTAAGCTAGCACTAGAGGCGATACAAAATAAACGCGTAACTATAATTGATGAATACTACACTATCCGTGGTGAAGCAACCAAAGCAATTATCACTCCATTTTCTATTGGCGAGCTTGGAACTTGGTATATGTTTGTCAATGCTCCACTTGATGAGATTCAAAAACCGATGCGTGTCTTAGTGTATGAGATTATTGGGGTGTCAGTTGTAGTGCTTATTATACTTCTTGTTTGTGTTTATATGGTTACTAATAGATTAGTTACTGCTAGACTTGGCCGTCTATCTGGATTGCTTTTAGCATTTTTTAAATACATTAATCACGAAGAAAAGCGCGCACCAAATACTATACCACCTACATCAAATGATGAGATTGGCACAATGGCATCAGCAATAAACTCTAATATCTTAAAAACTCAACAAGGCTTACAAAGAGATGCTGAGGCTATTAGTGAGGCAGCTAATACAGCTAAATCTGTAGAAAATGGCGACCTAACAGCAAGAATCAAACAAAACCCAAATAACCCTCAGCTAATCGAGCTTAAAAATGTACTAAATAATATGCTAAATGTACTAGAGGCTAAAATCGGTGGTAATATGAATGAGATTCATAGAGTATTTGAATCATATAAAAATCTAAATTTTACTACTCAAATCTCAGGTGCTAAAGGTAATGTAGAGACTACTACAAATATTTTAGGTGAAGAGATTAGAAAAATGCTAACCTCATCTGCTAATTACGCTCAAGATCTAGCCAAACAAACTGATAATCTAAAAGAGTCAATGCAAAAGCTATTTGATGGCTCAAACGCTCAAGCCAATTCACTAGAGCAATCAGCAGCAGCCATAGAGGAGATATCAAGCTCTATGACTAGCGTAAATGATAGAACAACTGAAGTAGCTAGACAAGCAGAAGATATCAAAAACATAGTAGGCGTAATAAAAGATATCGCAGACCAAACAAATCTACTAGCACTAAATGCAGCCATAGAAGCAGCTCGTGCTGGCGAGCATGGTAGAGGCTTTGCTGTTGTAGCTGATGAAGTAAGAAAACTAGCTGAAAGAACTGGTAAATCTCTAAGCGAAATCGAAGTAAATGTAAATGTATTAGTTCAAGGTGTAACTGAGATGAGTGAATCTATAAAAGAACAGACTCAAGGTATCGCTCAAATCAATGAAGCTATCGCTCAATTAGAAAGCGTTACTCAAGACAATGTTACTGTGGCAAATGATACAAATACTATCACCGCTAGAGTAAATCAAATTTCAGCTAACATTCTTGATGATGTAAATAAAAAGAAATTCTAAAATCTCTTAGGAGAGGTTCATCCTCTCCTAAATTATAAAATCTTTAAAATAATCTTATTAATTTGCTTTGATTTACTAAATTTAAATTATAAATTTCAGATATTTTGATTAAAAATCTTTAGATTAAAGTCATTTTAAATAGTAGGTGAATTATTTTAAATCCCAAAAGATTGCCACGCCAAATATACGCAGCAATCAAATTTAATCTATTTTAGCTGTTCTAGACGCTCTTTTTTAGTGCCAATTTCAGTAATTTGTACGCCAAAGTTTCCATCAACGATAACAACCTCACCAAGCGCAATTGGCTTATCTCCTATTAATACTTCTAGCGGGTCATTAGCTAGCTGATTTAGCTCTATAACTGAACCAATATCCATTGATAATACATCTTTTAGTAGCATCTTTTTTGAGCCGATTCTTACACGAATTGGCAAACGCACATCTAAAATTAATCCGATATTTTTAATCTCATCACCAATATCATGCTTTTCGCTTTTATCTTTTGAGCCTATAGTTTTATTAAAGTATTTATAAAATGAATAATCAATACAAATACCCATCATTTCACTTAAATCCATTAGCTCAACAGGGTATAAAAATAACTTCTCAAATGAGCTAAAATCTAAAATTTGATTTTCATCGATATACTTTACAGCATTGATTGTAAATGTAATCTTTGGCATATCTTTGGCTGCACCAAGACTTGTAGTCATAGCGCTTAATAAATTAGAAAATATCTCCTTGCTAGCATCTAGCTCATCATCGCCAATTATCGCACTACCACTTGGTCTTTCATCGCCTAGCATTAGGTCATTTATTGCAGTTAATAAAACTGGTGTAGCTACTAAATTTATCTTACCCATTATATCGCCATTTAGTGTTACACTAGCGATTACGGCTGGAGTTTTGATACCATTTTGAGTTGGAGCATCATACTCTGCTCCTTCAGATATTACCGGCGTAACTCCGGTTAACCCTTCTATAGTTGCGCTTAACTCATTTGTAAATATTTCAAAAAATCTAGTCATCGTATTCATCCTCTTCTTTAGTTTCTTCTTCTGGCTCTTTATATGACATTAGTTTGGCTTTTCTCTCCTCTTCATATTGTTCTAGGATAGCCTTTATCTCATCACGATCAGTTTTGATTAACTGCTCTAGCTTGATAGATTTGCTAAAGCGGTGAATACCAATTTGAGCTAAGAATACCTCTTTTTTATCTATACAGACAATTGCTTTATCATCGGCATTACGATCAAGTCGCAAGATATCACCAACTTCTAAATTTAAAAATTCATTTACGCTAATTACGGTCTTTCCTAAAATCGCCTCATATAATACCTCAGCACGGCCAATAAGTGTTTTTAACTCTTTATTTCGGCTCTTTTTAGCACTAGTTTCACCTAGCATAATATCACGATTAGCCAAACGGCTAAGTATTGGCTCTAGATATATAACTGGATAACATAAGCTTATCATACCGCTAGAGTTTCCAATAATAATCTCCATAACAACCATAATAACAATCTCATTTTGGCTAACGATTTGAACAACATTTGGACTAGACTCTTTAGCTTCTACATTTGGATACATATCTGTAATCATTGCCCAAGACTCTTTTAAACGCTGCATAATAATACGCAAAATCGCATCTAAAAGATTTATCTCAATATCAGTTAGCTCCCTATTATTACTCTCAAATCCATCACCATTACCACCAAGCAGCCTATCAATCATAGGAAATGCGATACTAGGATTAACCTCTAAAACGCAGTTGCCATCTAGCGGTTTAATAGAAAATACATTAAAGCTTGTTGGGCTTGGCAAACTCATCAAAAACTCGCCATAAGTCATCTGATCAACTGAGTGTAGCCTAATCTCAACAATACTACGCATAATGCTTGAAATTTGAGACGCAAGGTTTCTTGCTAATTTATCATGAATACCTTTGACAGCCCTTAGCTGCTCCTTACTAACCCTATTTGGACGTTTAAAGTCGTAGATTACAACCTGTTTTGGCTCTTCCAAATTGCGCTCAGATGAATCGCTGCCTTGACTATCGCCATCATCATCTACAACTTGCAAGAGTGCATCTATCTCTTCTTGACTTAGAATATCTGCCATTAAAAGCCTAGCCTTTCTCGAATTTTTATTATCAATCTTTTATGAATTTGACTAATTCTTGATTCTGTAATATTTAAAATTTCACTTATCTCTTTTAAATTTAACTCTTCATAATAATAAAGCTGAATCACCAACTGGTCCCTTTGACTAAATTCACTCAAAACCAGCTTTATATGCTCGATTAGCTCCTCTTTTTCTATCTGTGCCTCGGTATCATAATCGCTTAATATATTAAACTGATCTTCTAACCTAAGAACAGATGTTAGATCGCTTAAGCTTCTAACCTCTTTAATCTTGCTTACATCTTCATTTAACGCACTAGCTAAATACTCATCACTTGGCTCATATTGATATTTGCTATAGTACTCATCTACTATTCGATCTATATCTTTAACCAGTTTACGATTCTGTCTGCTTAGCGTATCTAAACTTCTTAGGTAATCAAGCATTGAGCCTTGAACTCTATGCTTTGCATAACCCCAAAAATTATCATTTTGGTTTTTATCATAACTATGGCTAAGACGCACCATAGCCTCTGTACCAATACTTATTAAATCACTTACTTCAATAGAGCTTGGCAAACGAGATTTGAGTCTACACGCCATAGCCTTAAGAGCTGGCATGTATGCAATTACTAGCTCATCTTGCTCTTTTTTTATCTGTGTTTTATAGGCTTCAAGCTGCTTTTTCTTTATTGGATTCATGCTTTTTACCTGATCTTTTGAGCTTTTGGTCTAGATGACGAATGAGTGTCTCTAGCCTATGCTCCCTAACAGCAAGCTCTGTAAGCAAATAGTCGTTAATCTCTTCATGATGCTCTTTATTAAATATTTTTAAACCAATCCTTTTAGTATCTATATAATTCATCACCACAATATGAATAACAATATAAAAGAAAAATGTGATCAGCAAAGTATATATAACAAACTCTACAGGCTCCTCGACTTTTACGACGACAAACATCAATCCAACAAAAAATCCACACACTGTAAAAAATGCTATATAATTATCTGGTCTCACGGTAATCCTTTTTTAAAACTGCTCCACTAAACGCCTGAAAAAGCCAGCAAAGCTTCTATCTTCACTGGTATCAAGCACTTTCCGTTCCAATTTCTCAAGGAGATTATTTGCTGCTTGCTTAAGCTGATAAGTAGCTAATGAATGCGGAGCTTCGCTGCTAAAAAGTGTCCGTATCTTAATGCTTCTAGATACAACCTTATCACTTGGAATCCAGCCTAAAAGATTTAAATTTAGCCTATGCGAAATATTTTTATCAGCAACAGTTTTTATAGTTTGAAAAATCTTTTGAGCTTCATCTGCATTTTTAGTCTGATTAATTAACATAAAGACATCGCTTTTCATCTTTGAAATCACCTTAATAGTCGCATATGCATCGGTGATAGCTGCAGGATCAGGCACGGTTACAACAATAATCTCATCACACGCTTCTAAAAATACTTGCGTACTAGATCCAATCCCAGCACCAGTATCAATAATAACAAAATCCACATCTTTTAAAATTGAGGCTTGATTTAAAAACTTTTCGTATAAAAACTGATCATTAAATTTAAAAATCTCATCACCGCTCTCACCAGGAATTAATGTCAAATTTGGTTTAACTTTAATTAAAATATCTTCAAGCGGACACTCGCCTTTTAAAACATCTAGCATATTTTTGGTAATTTTCACATTTAGTAAAACATCTAAATTCGCAAGACCAATATCAGCATCAAATAATACTACTTTATAACCATTTGTTGCTAAAAGATTAGCTAAATTTGCACTAACTGTGGATTTACCTACGCCACCTTTTCCACTAGTAACTGCGATGAAATGGGTAGATTTTTTAATCTTTTGAGCTATCATTAACTCTCTTAATTTATCTGCTTGATCCATCATCCTCTCCTTTAAATCCATCTAAAACGCAACTAACCAAAAAGTCGCTCTTAGCCTCCATAATATCATCTGGGACATTTTGGCCTGTTGAGAAGAAACTCACCGGAGTACCAGTTTCATATATAAGTGAAAATATATTACCAAATATCTTTGTCTCATCAAATTTTGTAATTATAAGAGTATCGATTTCTAAAGTTGAAAAATTATCATAAATCTCTAGCAAATCATCAATTTTTGAACCGGCTGAAACGACTAAATTTACATCAACTTGATTACCGCACTCTTTTAAAAATGTATTAAGACGAGTTAATTTTTCTCTATCATACTGACTACTTCCCATAGTATCAACTAAAATTACATCGCAGTTTGATAAACTCTTAAGCGCTGAGCGAAAATCCTCAGGCTCAATCGCATCAAGAATTGGGATATTCATAATCTTAGCATATTGAAATAGCTGTTCAACCGCACCAAGCCTATAAGTATCAAGTGTGATAATCCCTGTCTTATATCTAATACTGCCGCCATGAGCAAATTTATACGCAAGTTTTGAGAGAGTTGTTGTCTTACCTACGCCAGTTGGACCTACTAGCATCATAATTCTTTTCTTTTTAGGGTCAAAGCTTTCACTTCTACATGGCAACATATTACGCAAAAGTGAATAAAAATATCTCTTTACAGTTGTTGGATTGCTTTTCATCGATGATGGCATATTTTCGATTGTAGCTTGCATTATACCCTTTAGATGCTCGTACTTCATTCCACTTTGTTTGGCTAGCTTGTATATTGTAGAAAATTCAGGTGGAATAATTATATCATCACGATTTTCAGCCTTATCATCCCATATCATATCAGCAATCATAGAGATTTTTTGATTTAGCTTACTTACCTCTTTGGCTACTTCATCAATCTTTTTGTCATATTCTGGGCTTTTATACTCGCTTAATTCGTTGCTTACCCCTGCTACTTTTCCAATCTCTTTAGCAACCTGAGATATATTTAATAATATATCATTATTATCTCTTGGTTTTTCTTCTATAGTATCTAGCTCGCCTTGTTCAAATCTTGATGCTGGGCGTGGGCTTTGGGTTGAACCAAGAGTATAAGCCTCAATTTGTTTTTGAATTTGATTGATTTGAGCCTGTTTTTTCTGTGCTTGGCTTGGCTGAGGAGTATCCTCTTCAACGCTAACTAAAATCTCATAAAGAGGCTTTTTATTTAGCGTTTTTGGCTGAATTTGCTTAGTTGTTACAAGCATAGCGCTCTCACCACACTCCTCTTTAGCTTTCTTAAGTGCTTCAATCGCACTCTCTCCTGTAAAAGTCTTTAAAACTGTTGCCATCATATTCCTTTCATAAGACCTAATGGGATAAATACACTTGGGCGACTATTAGCTCCTGGGTGAGGTAGGATTAATTCCTCATTATTATAGCTTTTAGCACTAAAGTATAGTATATCCAAATCTAGTGTTCTAGGTGAGTTTTTAAACTCCCGTTTGCGTTTAAATCGCCTCTCAAATCTCTGCATAATCCTTAAAATTTCCTTAGCATATAAGGAAGTTTTAAGGATTATAACAGCATTTATATAATCTCTGCTAGCATAACCAAAGGCTTTATTTACCAGCATTGGCGAGCTTTGCACAATGGCAAATCTCCTATCTTTTAAAATTAAATTTAAAAATCTATCAAAAATCATAGAGGTATTACCGATATTTCCGCCTAGACCAATAATTGCGGTATATTTATGTGGGGCATAATTGTTAAATTTGCGTGGGAAATAAGCACTTTTTAACAACATTCTAGCTCCATCGATTTTAATTGTTTTCATTAAAGAACTTCGCACCCATCATTTGTAACAACTACGACATCTTCGATTCGTATACCAAACTCATTTTCTAAGTAGATCCCAGGCTCTATACTAAAGACCATTCCAACCTCTACTGGAGAGCTATTTCGTGGGCTAATTATTGGAAATTCATGAATATCAAGACCCACGCCATGCCCTGTTGAGTGAAAAAACTTATCGCCATAACCGCTTTTTGCAATAAATTCCCTAGCTGCTGCATCAATATCACACGCTCTAACACCTGGTTTTACCGCTTTTATAGCTAAATTTTGCGCCTCTTTGACTATCTGATATATCTCATTTTGCTTTGAATTTGTAAATCTTTGCTCCTTACTAAAGCTAAAACCATCTCTAAATTCAACCGTTCTAGTACGATCTGAGCAATACCGATGATATTTTACCCCAGCATCTACTAAAAGCAGATCGCTATCTTTTATACACTCATCTAGTGGAAGAGCATGTGCTTTGGCTGCATTTGCATTTATTGCAGTAATTGGATCAAAGCTAAGACCTAAATTTCCACCATCTCTTAAGATATTTCCAGCATTAAAGTTAATCAACTTCTCGCTCATTCCAGCCATTATCGCTCCAGCAAGTTCATCAAATTTGCTAGCTCCAAGCTGCGCTGCATGGCGTAAAATCTCAATCTCATCACTACGCTTTATCTGTCGTTTTAACTTTGAGAATTCATTTTTTGCCTTGAAATTTATATGCAAATCACGACTTAACTGGCTAAATTCAAAATAGCTAAAATCACTTGGATTAAACATTAACTCCTTAATACCAAAGCGGCGCAAAAGCAGCCTTGCATCTTTTATTATATCTTTTGATTCGATCACTTCGCAATTTTGCGCTACAGCCCTAGCCTCGATAGCATAGCGAGAATCGGTAATAAAAAACCCCCTCTGGCCAAATTTGATAAAAATTTCATTATCGCAACTATAGCCGCACTCAAAATATACTGCGTTTTCGTTTTTTAAGATATAATTATGCATCATTTGATGCTGCATCCATTCGCTTAATTTGTTCAAAAATTTGAAGCATTCCAATCATAGCTAGATGATAACCAATTGGCCCAAATCCAGCGATATGTCCTGAACATACTGGCGCTATTAAGCTTTTATGGCGAAACTCTTCTCTTTGATAAATATTGCTAATATGCACCTCAAGCACAGGCAAACCAACTGAGGCAATAGCATCTCTAATAGCAATTGAAGTGTGAGTATAAGCCGCTGGATTTATTATAATTCCATCAAATTCGCCTAAGCATTCTTGAATTTTATCTACGATTTCACCCTCAAAATTACTTTGAAAAAACTCAATCCCAACTCCAGCTTGATCAGCTACAGCTTTCATCTGCTCATGAATATTCTCCATCGTCATAACACCATAAATTTTGCGCTCACGCTTTCCAAGCATATTAATATTTGGCCCTTGGATTACCATAATTTTCATATTTTTCTCCAATAAAAAATTGCATAGCAATTATTTTACAAAATATTGGCTAAATTTTGGCTATAATGTACGCTTTTTAAGGAAAAAATATGAAAATATTAAAAGCTAAATTTATAATTTTATGTAATGAGAGCTTTGATGTGGTTCAAAATGGAGCAATTGCCTTTGATAAAACCATACATAAAATTGGCAAATTTGATGAGTTAATAGCTAGATTTAACGATGCTGAGATTTTAGATTTTAGCGATGATATTGCTATGCCTGCTCTTATAAACTCACATATTCATCTTGAGTTTAGTGCTAATAAAACTACACTTGAATATGGTGATTTTTTACGCTGGTTAAAGAGCATTATCGCTAATGGTAGCACCCTAGCAAATAATGATAAAAATAGTGCTATAAAAAGCGCTATTGCTACACAGCTAGATGCAGGTGTTAGTACAATTGGAGAGATTTCTAGCTATGGTATTGATGCGCTACACTGCGCTAATTCACCTATTAGGACAGTATATTTTAGTGAAATTTTAGGATCAAATCCTGCCTTAATAGAACAACAATGGAATGGATTTTTAGAGCGTTTTAATGTTGCAAATGAGCTAAAAAGCGATCTATTTATACCAGCTATTAGCGTGCATTCACCTTATTCTACCCATATAGAATTAAGCAAAAAAGCCCTAAATTTGGCTAAAGATAATGGCATGATAGTTGCTACGCATTTTATGGAGAGCATACATGAAAAAAATTGGCTTGAGAGTAGCAGCGGTGAATTTGGTGAATTTTTTAAAGGTTTTAATAAAAATGCTACGCCATTTTATACGCCAAAATCTTTTATAGAGCTTTTTGCTGATATTCAAACTCTATTTATTCACTCTATTTTTGCCGATAATTATATAAATTTAATGGATAAAAATCTCCATTCAATCATAAGCTGCCCAGTATCAAACCGTCTATTAAGTTCTAAATTTAATCTACAAAATGCCTTAAACAATAACATAAACATAGCCTTTGCCACAGATGGTTTAAGCTCAAATATAAGCTTAAATATCTGGGATGAGCTGCGTGCTGGCCTAATGGCTCATAGTGATATAGAACTTAGCAAATTTGCCACATTTGCACTAAAATCAGTTACTACTAATCCAGCTAGAGCTTTGGGTTTAAACCTAGGTGAGTTAAAAGCTGGAAATATCGCTGATATCGCAGTTTTTAATGGATTTGAATTAAGCAATATAAGTCAGCTTTGTATCGAGCTTATACTACATACTAAAAGCGCTAAAGCGCTATACATAAAAGGAAAAAAATGCAACTATTAAAAAGTATATTTGCCTTTATTAAAGGTATCTTTAAATTTATTAATGAGTATTTTAAAAGTATGATTTTTGTACTAATTGTTCTATTTATTATAGCTAGTAGCGGCGAAAAAAGTAGTGCAAATTTAATAGAAATTAGCCTTGAAGGGGCTATTATGGATGAAAGAGAGCTTTTAACTCAAATAGACTTAGCCAAAGATCCAAATATAAAAGGTGTGTTAATAAATATTGATAGCCCAGGTGGAGAGATGAGTGCAAGCGTAGCTATAAGTGATGCTATAAAAGAGCTATCCACACTAAAACCAGTTATTGCCTATGCTAATGGAACGATGGCTAGTGGAAGCTACTATGCTGGTATTGGAGCAAATAAAATTTATGCTAATCGTGCTAGTTTTATTGGCTCAATAGGCGTGATAATGCAGACTCCAAATACCGAAGAACTAGCCAAAAAAATTGGAATCTCAACTCAAGTAGTAAAGGCTGGAGAATTTAAAGAGGCTGGCACATTCACACGCAGCTGGAATAGCGATGAGAGAGCAGCCCTACAAGGCTTAGTAGATAAGAGCTACGAATTATTTACCAGTGATGTAGCAAATGCTCGTGGGCTGGATTTAAACTCAAGCAAACAATGGGCAAATGCTAGAGTTTTTTTGGCTCAGCAAGCACTAAATTTAGGACTAATAGATGGTATAATGAGTATAAATAGCGCTAAAAAAGAGCTAGAGATACTAAGCGGTGTAGCTACTCCTATATGGTATGAAGCTCCAATGGTACAAAAATTTATAAATAACATCGCCAAACAAAGCGCAAATTTAATAATCACAACTTTAAGCCAAAGGAGCGTATTGTGGCAGTGGTAGAATCTGTAAATATTGGTATTATCAGGGATTATGGTGATTTTCGTAGTGCTATGGATAAGCACTCAGTAAGTAGCATTGAGATTGGTTTTACAGGTATAGTAGGCGATATGCTAAGCGATATAATCCATCATGGCGGTGAATTTAAAGCTGTCTTTGCTAATGCAGTAAGCAATTATGCAGCTTTTAATAAGTTTGCTAGTAGAGAGCTTAAATTTGGACAGATGGGAGAGAATCTAAGTATAACTATATTAGATGAGAAAAGTGTGTGTATAGGCGATATTCACCAAATCGGTAATGCACTTTTACAGGTGAGCGAACCTAGAAAACCTTGCGTAAAACTAAGTAAAATTATAGCTAGAGGAATGACTAAATTTATATTTGAAAATGGGCTAAGTGGATGGTATTATCAAGTTTTAGAACCAGGAACGGTATGTCCAGGCGATAGTGTAAAAGTAGTTCATAAAGATACAAATCAACTAAGTGTCATGGAGTTAAATATGCTATTTTTTGCCCCAAAAGATAATATAAATCTACTACAAAAGCTAGAACGAGTACATATACGAGATGAGTGGCGTGATAGTATTACAGCTAGACTAAAAGGGATTTATGATAATTCTTATATGGATAAACTCTAAGAAATACTATTTAAAAGATTATTATACCTAATAATAAACCTCGCAATGGCTAAGCATTGCGAGTAAATTTAAGATATTAAAGATTTAAATTTAAGCTACTGTAATAGTCTTAATATATTTTGTTGTACTGAGTTGGCTTGACTCATAGCATAGCTACCACTTTGAGCTAGTATGTTAAATTTAGAGAAGTTTGCACTCTCACTAGCAAAGTCTACATCTCTTATTTGAGATTCAGCTGATTTTACATTTACTTGGGTAACTGTAATATTATTTATAGTAGCTACTAATTGATTTTGTACTGAACCTAGATCAGCTCTTAATTTATCTAGAGTTTTTCTAGCTGCTTCAGCTACATCTATCATAGCTTGAGCGCCACCATAGGTATTTACGCCACCAGCTTGGTCACCCCAACCGCCGGCATCAGAAGCACCACCATTAAAAAAGCCCATTGCTTTAGCCAATCCTGAACTAATAGTTCCGGAATTCATAAATTTAAGATTTACAGAAGCTTGGTTATATGCCTTAGAAGCTACACCAGTTATACCGGCAGTACCACTAAACTGGGCTGAAGCTATCGTTGACATACCATTAAGACCGATCTTAATATCTCTAGCATCTTGACGAATAAATGTCATTGTACCTAAATATGCCATACCTTGAATTGAATAATTTGCAGCTTTACCACCAGCAATAGCACTAAAACTATTAGCTCCAGACATTGTATCTATTCTAATCGCCCTACCATCTTTGGCGGCTAATACCAAACGGCCATTTTGAATACTTGCCTCTACTCCAGTTTCATCTTTTTTAGCATTGATTGCACCGATTAGGGCGTTGTCGGCATCGTTTGCTTGAGTTTTGATATTTCCTATCATTACATCGTTGATTTTTAAATCTTTAATTTCACCAGCAACAACTGCAGCAGTCATAATTTGAGTATTATTAACTTTAACTTTGATACCAGTTTTATCTGAAACACCATTCATCATTTCAGCTACGGCTTTGTAGCCATCAGTTTTTAATACGGTTCCTGAGATTCCTTGAAATTCATAACCGTTTGGATATCCATCAATTCCGCTTAATTTAATAGTCAAAGTTTGAGCTGACATCTGAGAAAAATTGGTTATAGCAAATGTATTAGATATCGTCTCAAACCTAGTATGCCCAATAGTATTTGAGTTTGTAGCACCTATGCTTACTTTTGCAGTTTCATTACTATAAGCACCAATTTGGAAGTTTTTGTTTGAGAAGTTACCATTTAGTAGTTGTTGGCCATTAAAGCTTGTAGTAGTAGCTATCATATCTAGTTCTTCTAGTAGTCTGCTAATATCATTTTGAAGTGCTCTTCTAGAATCAGCATTTTGACCATCTTGTGCTGCTT
>JAFVMP010000142.1 GCA_017506845.1 Campylobacter sp. | reverse complement strand
GGGCGGTATGATTGGAATTGCTTTTGCACTTTCTATGGTTCTTAGCCCACTTTTAAGCCGTGAATTTGGCCTTTCTAGTCTATTTTATCTATCTATTATTATAACTATTTTTTGTATATTTTTGCTCTTTAGTGCAGTACCAAAAGAGCCTAAAATTCATCATCACGACCCTAAAATACCATTAATGCAACTCCTAAGCCAAAAAGATTTAGCCATAATGAATTTAACAAATTTAATGCAAAAAATGCTAATGAGCTGTGCTTTTGTAGCTATACCAATTGTATTAGTAAAATCTCTAGGTTATGAGAGTGATAATTTATGGGTTGTATATCTTATCTCTATGATTTTTGGATTTATTGCGATGGGAATGGCTGGATTTTTAGGCGATGCTAAAGGTCATAGCAAAAAGTTATTGCTAATTGGAGTAGTGCTATTTATTGCTTCATTTGTTGGGTTTGGATTTTCAAATTCAGCTCTTAGCTTTATCATATCTGTGGTTATATTTTTTATAGGATTTAATATCCACGAACCAATTATGCAAAGCTGCGCTAGTAAATTTGCTAAAGCTAGTCAAAAAGGCTCTGCTCTTGGGATTTTTAACTCATTTGGCTATTTAGGAAGTTTTCTTGGCGGAGCTATGGGCGGATATTTGCTTCATAGTTATAGTATTACTATTTTAGCTATGGTTTTAGCTGTTGCTTCAGCTATTTGGCTAATAGTATTACTATGGTTAAACGACCCAAGAATATTCCAAACAATGCGTTTGCAAAATACCGATATATCAAAATTAGAAAATATAGATGGAATAGTAGATCGCTACAATCAAAATGGTCAAAATGTAATTAAATTCAACTCTACAATTATTAGCCAAGATGAAATTATCTCTATTTTAGGAGTAAAAGATGAAAAGTTACGATGAAAATCTAAAAATCCTAAAAAGCATAACCCCAAAATGGGAGCTAAACGAGAGAGTAGCGCTAACTAATGCACTCAATAGAGTATTAGCCGACGATATAATAGCACAAGCTCCATATCCAGCCTATCCAACCTCAGCAATGGATGGCTATGCAATAAAATTTGATAATCAAAATAGCAAAATCAAAGTAATAAACATAACCCCAGCTGGAGATGATAGCAATATAAGTATAAATGATGGCCAGTGCGTTAAGACTCTTACTGGTGCGTTAGTATGCAATGGGGCTGATACTATAGTGCCAATAGAAAATGTCAAATTTGATGGTGAATATATAGAGATTATCAAAAAAGTTACCAAAGGCTTTGCTATTAGAGATATAGGTGAGAGCTATAAGGCTAAAGAGCTTTTATTAAGAGCTAGAACCAAGCTTGGATATTGCGAATTAGCACTTTTATCTGAGCTAGGATATAGCTATGTAAATGTCTTAGTTGCTCCTAGAGTCGCTCTATTAAGCACTGGTAGCGAGGTGCTAGATATTGGCCAAACTAAAAAGAATAAAAGTCAAATATATAGCTCAAATAGCATATCAATCTCATCTTTGCTAAAACTTATGGGCTGTGAGCCAATCATTATGCCAATAATAAAAGATGATAAAAAATCCATACAAAATGCAGTTCAAAACGCTATTAATCAAGCTGATTTTCTCATTACAACTGGTGGAGTTAGCGTAGGGGATTTTGACTTTATGCGAGATATTGCTAGAGAATCTCAAATAATAGTAGATGGTGCTAGCATTAAGCCTGGAAGACATATAAAAGTAGCTAAAATTAATAATAAATTTATCTTTGCTTTGCCTGGTTTTGCCTATTCTGCAATTGTAACTTGTGTGCTATTTTTTAGAGAGTTTATAAATCATAGTTTTGGATTAAATTTAACTCATCAATCAAAGGCTATTTTAAAAGAAGACTATATCAAAAAATCACCATTTGAAGAGTTTAGCGCTGCTACTTTAAGCAATGATAATGGGGTATTAAAAATCTCAACAGAATCTAAAAAATCAGGTAGTTCAGCCATCATAGGCAATCTAGCCGGCGGCGCAGTTTTACTACGCTGTCCAAGCCATAAAACTAAGCTAAATGCTGGCGAAGTAGTAGAATATATAAAAATTTAGCCAAATTATCGGCTAAATTTTAAAATCTCAAAACCATATTTTGCCCCTTCAAAACCTAAAAATCCTATAGTTCCTTTAATATTTGAATCGATTTTTAAAGTAGCTTTTATATCTTTTTGTTTTGAGATTATAGTAATTTCATCGCCATTTTTTAATTTTGCAGCGATACCAAAATAGCTTCCAGCCCTAAACTCATCACAATGGGGATGAGTAAAAATCACAGCATTATCGTAGTTTGGAATTGGCTCAAGTTCTACTAATTGGCCATTTAGTTCTATCTCTTCTCCATTTAGATTTACTATTTTAAAGCCAAATTTAGTTTTTAAAAGCGATAAAATAGCCTTTACACTATCTTCATTACTAGCAAAAATTTCATCACTAATTATACAAATATCGCAATTTTTGATAAATTCACAAATTTGAGGTAACTCCTCTTCACCGATATTTGACTCGCCGCTTAGCTCACCCTCATCAAGCTCGTTCCAAAATTTACCATCAAAACCAAACTCAAGCCCAATAAGAGCTAAAGCATAGCTCATAGCACCGATCTCACACTTGATAAATTTCGCATTTATGCTATCATCAAGCGGACTAATTACCATAATTTCATCACTTTTAAATTTATCTACAAGCATCGGAGATTGCAATGAGAGCTTACTTGATGCTGCCGGTAACGATATGCGCTTCAAGTGGTCTAAGGTTGAGGTTGCCCGTAACTTTGCTAACAAGGTATGGAATGCTTCCCGTTTCATC
>JAFVMP010000141.1 GCA_017506845.1 Campylobacter sp. | reverse complement strand
ATTGGGCTAGCTAGATATCTATTTACCAGTGTTTCGAGAGGATATTCAATAAATTTAACACCATCTTCTATAAGCTTATCAGCCTTTTTCTTAGTAAGTCTTTTGCCGGCTTGATGTAAGATATTACCCTCTTCATCTTTAATATCATAATCCACCCTACCAGTAAAATCATCTGGATTAAACTCTACTAAGAATTTATTATTTTGAATTTTTAAAGTCTGCATAGGATAAAATAGTTTAACAATATCTTGTTTTTTGTATCCCAACGCTCTAAATAAAATAGTAATAGGAACTTTACGGCGTTTATTAATACGTACATATAATACATCTTTAGTATCATATTCAAAATAAAGCCAAGAGCCACGATCAGGGATAATCTGAGCAGTATAAATAAGTTTATTTACAACCGTAGGACTCTCTTCTTCTTTAAAAATCACACCTGGGCTTCTGTGCAGCTGATTAACAACAACTCTCTCAACACCATTAATAATAAATGAAATTCTATCGGTCATTAAAGGAATTTCACGAACAAATATCTCTTGTTCTTTGATATCCTTTACTCCAATTTTTTCACCTGTTTTTTCATCTCTATCATGAACTATTAATCTAATTTTTATTTTTAAATTTACAGAGTATGTAAGACCTCTTTCCATACACTCTCTAATTGTGTATCTAGGTTTACCTATTTCACTGCTGACATATTCAAGCGAAAGTCTATTTTGCGGATCGTGAATAGGAAAAATAGATTTAAATACTTTTTCGATTCCGCTTTCGGTTTGTGAATTATCAAGATTTAAAAAATGATCAAAACTCTTTTTTTGTAATTGTAATAAATTTGGAACATCAATCTCTTTAGCAACATTAGAAAAATCTACCCTAAGACGATTTCCAGAATAAAGGCTATTTAGCATTTTACTACCTCTATAGAATAGTTAATTGAAAGAACGTCGTAAAAACGACAAAGGAATTGGAAGCGAGAAAATCTCGCTTCTACAAAATTGTAAATTATTTAAGTTCGACTTTAGCGCCAGCTTCTTCAAGTTGTTTTTTAGCTGCTTCAGCTTCTTCTTTGCTCGCACCTTCTTTAAGAACTGATGGAGTACCTTCAACAGCATCTTTAGCCTCTTTAAGACCAAGACCAGTTAAAGCACGAACAACTTTAATTACTTCGATTTTTTTAGCACCGCTATCAACTAGAACGATGTTAAAATCTGTTTTTTCTTCAGCAGCGTCAGCAGCTCCACCAGCTACAGCACCAGCTACCATTACTGGAGCAGCACTTACGCCAAATTTTTCTTCAAATTCTTTTACTAATTCGCTTAGTTCAAGAACTGATAAATTTGAGATAAACTCTAATACATCTTCTTTAGTTATTGCCATTTTAATTCTCCTAAATTTTATTTTTTAAATTAAGCAGATTGCTCTTTTTTTTCTTTAAGCGCATTTAGACCAATAGTGAAATTTTGAATTGGTGCATTCCAAACTTGTAGCAACATAGCAATAAGTTCGTCGCGAGATGGCATTTTTGACAATGCAACAACTTTAGACACAGAAGCAACTTCACCATCGATATAAGCTGTTTTGATTTTAAATAGATCTTTATTAGCTTCTTCAAATTTAGCTACAACTTTAGTAACTGCTAGTTGGTCTTCACCCCATACAAAGATATTTGTATCTTTAAGTTCCATACCATCTTTAGCGCAATTAGATAAAGCGATCTTTGCTAATGTGTTTTTAATAACTTGAACTTTTACATTTTGCTCTTTAGCAGCAATTCTTAATGCTTCAAGTTTTTTAACACTTAAGCCTCTATAGTCACATACTACTATAGCTTCACTAGCTTTAAATTCAGCCTCAAGGTTTGAAATAATTTCAGCTTTTTCGTTTCTAGTCACTTTCATTCTCCTTTCCGACCGGTGATTTCAAGCAGAGAGAGCGAGAATATCGCTCAATTAAGCTTACGCCTCGGCTATCTCCAATCTAAGATAAAAATATTAATTATTTAAGATCCATAAGCTCTTGAGTTTCAAGAGATATAGATGGACTCATTGTTAAAGATAGTGCTGCAGATTTAATATATTTACCTTTTGCAGCTGCAGGCTTATGTTTATTAATCATTTTAACAAAAGCAGAAATATTGTCATTTAGCTGCTCTTTTGTAAAGCTAACTTTACCTAAGCCAGCATGAATATTTCCCTGTTTATCAACACGGAAATTTACTTGACCACTCTTTGCATTTTTAACTGCTTGAGCAACATCCATAGTAACAGTACCAGTTTTAGGATTTGGCATTAAGCCTTTTGGTCCTAATAAGCGACCAATTTTACCAACTAATCCCATCAAATTTGGAGTAGCGATAAGTACATCAAAGTTGATAACACCTTTAGCAATTTCATCAACAAAATCTTCAGCACCTACTATATCAGCACCAGCAGCTTTAGCTTCGTCGGCTTTCGCATCTTTAGCAATTACTGCTACTCTTACAGTTTTACCAGTACCTGCAGGTAGAACTACTGAACCACGAACCATCTGATCAGCATGTCTAGGATCAACATTTAATTTAAGCGCTATTTCAACTGTTTCATCAAATTTAGCTGAAGCTAGTGTTTTAACTGTAGATACAGCTTCATCTAAATTATAAATTTTATTTGAATCTACTTTCTTAAGTAGTTCTGCAAATCTCTTTGTAGTTTTTTTTGACATTAATTTCTCCGCATTTTTAAAGTGCTACCACTAATTTTAAATCCTAGTGGTTAGGATTAATCTACTACGGTTATACCCATAGAACGAGCTGAACCAGCTATAATTTTAGCAGCTTGCTCTCTATCTTTTGTATTCATATCAACTATTTTTTTATCAACAATCTCAAGAATTTGAGCTTTTGTTAACTTGCCAACTTTATTTTTAAGCGGATTATCCGCACCTTTAGTAATGCCAGCAGCTTTTTTGATTAGATCAGTTGCTGGTGGTTGTTTTGTGATAAATGTAAAGCTTTTATCTGCATAAACAGTGATAACAACTGGAATATTATAACCAGCCATATCTTTTGTTCTTTCGTTAAATGCTTTACAAAATTCCATAATATTTACACCTTTTTGACCTAGAGCAGGACCAACTGGTGGACTTGGATTTGCTTTTGTAGCTGCAATTTGCAATTTAATTTCACCTACAACTTTTTTAGCCATAAACTATCTCCTTAGACTATCTTTTCAACTTGTGAATACATAATTTCAACAGGTGTACTTCTACCAAATATTGATACATTTAAGCGAAGTTTACCATGAACCATATCATACTCTTCTACTGTCGCATTAAAGTTTGCAAATGGGCCTTCTGTAACACGAACAATTTCGCCAGTTTCAAATGAAATTTTTGGTTTAGGCGCTGCTCTTTTACTAACCTTTTCTAAAATAAGATTTATATCTTTATCGCTTAAAGGTGTTGGTTTCTTTGCTTCACCAATAAATCTGCCAACCTTAGGAAGAGACTGAATTTTGTGCCAAAGTGCAGTATCAAGATCTAAATGCGCAAAAGCATAACCAGGATAAAGACTTCTCTCGTTTATTTTTTGCTTTCCATTTTTAATCTCAATTACATCTTCAGTAGGAACGATAACTTCTAAAAGTTTCTCTTCAATACCATGATCTTTTACTAGATTTTCAATGGCTCTTTTGACACTCATCTCACTACCTGCATAAGTTTGAATAGCATACCATTTATGTGCCATAATATGTCCTTATACAAGCTTAGAAACAGAAAATGACATAATTAAATCAACCAAAGCCAAAAATAAAGAAACTATAGTCACAACAGCAAAAACTGTTATAAAAGCATTTCTAATCTGCTCTTTGGTAGGAAATATAACCTTGCCAACTTCTGCACGTGATAATTTTAAATAACTTATAAACTTTTCCATATCTAACCTTTTGTGGCAGGGCAGGAGGGATTCGAACCCCCAACCATCGGATTTGGAATCCGGCGCTCTACCGTTGGAGCTACTGCCCTATATAGATACAGCTAAGAAGTTAGCTTATTTTAGCTTAACTTCTTTATGAACTGTATGTTTTTTTAATCTTGGACAATATTTTTTAAGCTCTAGCTTTTCAGTTTTTGTTTTGCTATTTTTGGTTGTTGTGTAATTAATATCATTACATTCAGAACACTTTAAACCAATTTTAACTCTATTTGCACTTGCCATATTTTTTCCTTAAAAAGGGTGCAAATTAAATTCGCACCCATAAGTTAAATTACTTAATAATTTTAGACACAACGCCAGAACCAACAGTTCTACCACCCTCACGGATAGCAAATCTTGTACCTTCTTCTAGCGCAACTGGAGCGATAAGCTCAACAGTTATTTTAAGGTTATCACCAGGCATAACCATCTCTGTACCTTCTGGTAGAGTGATTGAACCAGTAACATCTGTTGTTCTTACATAGAATTGTGGTCTATAGTTATTAAAGAATGGAGTATGGCGACCACCCTCTTCTTTAGTTAAGATATACACTTCACCTTCAAATTGTGTATGTGGAGTGATTGATTTTGGCTTACATAGAACCATACCTCTTTCAACATCCTCTTTTTTAGTACCACGTAATAGAACGCCTACGTTATCGCCAGCTTCACCTTGATCCATCTCTTTTCTGAACATTTCAACACCAGTAACTGTTGTTGTTTGAGTATCACGGATACCAACGATTTCAATAGTATCGCCAACTTTTACAAGACCTTTTTCAATTCTACCTGTAACAACTGTACCACGACCAGAAATTGAGAATACATCTTCAATTGGCATTAAGAAATCTTTATCAGTTGCACGAGCTGGAGTTGGGATATAGCTATCAACTGCATCCATAAGAGCCATAATTTTAGCTGACCACTCACCATCTGTACCAGCTTTAGCTTCTTCAAGAGCTTGAAGAGCAGAACCGCTAACAATTGGAGTGTCATCACCTGGGAAATCATACTCGCTTAGAAGTTCACGAATTTCCATTTCAACTAGCTCTAAAAGTTCAGCATCATCAACCATATCAGCTTTGTTCATGAAAACAACGATATATGGAACACCAACTTGGCGAGATAGTAGGATATGCTCACGAGTTTGTGGCATTGGGCCATCAGCTGCAGAAACAACTAGGATAGCGCCATCCATTTGAGCAGCACCAGTAATCATATTTTTAACATAGTCGGCGTGACCTGGACAGTCAACGTGTGCATAGTGGCGATTTGTTGTTTCATATTCAATATGAGAAGTAGCAATTGTAATACCTCTCTCTTTTTCTTCTGGAGCATTATCGATATTATCGTAATCTTTAAGCTCTGCAAGACCTTTTCTTGATAAAACAGCAGAAATAGCAGCTGTTAGTGTAGTTTTACCATGGTCAACGTGACCGATAGTACCAATATTTACGTGTGGCTTATTTCTTGAAAACTTCTCTTTAGCCATTGTATCCTCCGTTATTAAATTCAACTTTTATACTTAAAGTTTGTATTTTTTGTATTTCTTATTTCTACTTTTATGGAGCTCATAGCGGGACTTGAACCCGCGACCTCTTCCTTACCAAGGAAGTGCTCTACCTCTGAGCCATATGAGCGTTTCTAGATATGGAAACTTCAGCTTGGCAAAACAGAGTTATACTAAAATTATACAAACACCGAAAAACTAAAAAATGACTAAGATTAACTGCAGAATAGAATATAAATTCAAAAAAACAGCTCCCAGTCAAATTTAAATGGAGCGGGAAACGGGACTCGAACCCGCGACCCTCAGCTTGGAAGGCTGATGCTCTAGCCAACTGAGCTACTCCCGCGTATAGCAATGGTGGTGAGACGTGGATTCGAACCACGGAAGACATAGTCAGCAGATTTACAGTCTGCCCTCGTTGGCCACTTGAGTATCTCACCCTAAGTAATTAAAATAATGATTGCTATATGTATCTGGTCAAACACTGTAAAGATAAATGGAGCTGGTGAACGGAATCGAACCGCCGACCTACTGCTTACAAGGCAGTTGCTCTACCGGCTGAGCTACACCAGCACCTTTAACTTGTGAGCTGGAATTATAGCTAATTTTATTTTATTTGTCAAGGGTTTTTTGAATAATTTTAAAAAATTTCGCCAATTTTTTTTATAATCGGCGAAATTTAGTATTTAGAATTTATTTTTATTTATATTAGCAAGCATCTCTTCACTCATCTCTTCAACATTATTTGAGATACTAGCTATTTTAGTAGTTTCTTCATAGTTGCGTTCTGTACCGCTCTCTATAGCGCTCATAGCTTCGTTTATTTGATTGATTGCTGCAGTTTGTTCGTTAATGCTAGCACTCATATCAGTAATACTTTGAGTTAAAATATTTACATTAGCTTCAATTTCAGTTAGAGATTTGCCAGTTTTTTCAGCTAATGTTCTAACTTCATCGGCCACAACTGAAAATCCTCTACCATGTTCACCAGCACGGGCAGCTTCTATAGCAGCATTTAGAGCAAGTAAATTTGTTTGTTCAGCTATATCTTTAATGATAGTAATAATATTTTTAATATCATCACTTTGCTTTATAACCTCATTTGCTCTTTCATTTATAGAATTCATTGAGCTACTTAGCTCCTCTACGGCTGCGGCACTCTCTTGCAAAGATGCTGCTTGAAGTTTTGATGATTCATTTAATTTATTAATACCATCACGCATATTATTTGATGCCTCATATAGTGTTTGACTAGATTTTTGTGATAAGCGCAACATTGCTACTGTTGCATCTCCTAGTTCATTTACACCATCAGCCATTTTGAGCAAGTAGTGTTTTAAGTTCTCATTTGAAGCTCTTTGAGTGTAATCATGTTCTGAATATTTACCTATAATTTTTACTATTTCATTGATATTTTTCTCAAGCGCTAAAGCCATATTATTTAGCGTTTCTTGTAGTTGCATCATTGCTGGAGAGTCGCAATTGCTATTTAAACGCACATTAAAACTACCTTGAGATAGCTCTTTTAGAGTTTTTACTGTTTCATTAATAAATTTGCGTTCTGAATTAATTTGTGTGCGTAAGTTTAGGATATTTTGGTTAATCATCTTAGCAATTACGCCAAATTCATCTTTTGAGTTAATGTCTATAGTTTTACAATCATCCTTTTCATGACCTAAGAAGGCAAAAAATCCTCTAAGCCCATCACTAACTGGCTCAATTTGAGCTATCTTTTTACGAAGAACAATAGAACCAAGCACAATCACGATAATGTTAATAATGAATAATCCTAAAACAGCATCAAAATATAGTGTAGTTTTATCGATTTTAGATTGCACTTCT
>JAFVMP010000140.1 GCA_017506845.1 Campylobacter sp. | reverse complement strand
GCCCACCAAAATAAGCATTTAATCTATTATCTCTTTTGCTAGCATCCATACTATATACGCCACTACTTTTAAATCCGCATGAGTTTAATAGATCATTTATAGCTAAATTTAACTCATCATTTTGCAGTGGAGTAATCTTATTAAATATTGGAGCAATAATTGTCGGATATATCAAATTTACTAACAAAATTAATCCAAAACTAATCGCAAAAGCCCATATCCACCAGCTCTGCCCTAAAAACTCATAGCAATTTAATAAAATCCATGAAACTCCAAACCCAAATACAAAAATCATTATTATAGT
The DNA here is from genome assembly GCA_017506845.1 of Campylobacter sp. Lineage (GTDB taxonomy): Bacteria > Campylobacterota > Campylobacteria > Campylobacterales > Campylobacteraceae > Campylobacter. The sequence goes on along the minus strand of JAFVMP010000140.1, from coordinate 3,444 downwards.
TTTAATAAAATCCATAGCAAAAAGCCTAACTGTGCTATTGCAAAAGCCAAATTTCTTATCCATTACAAATTTACTATATATCTCAAAAGGTAGGTTAATTACTGCCCCAATGACTAAAAATAAAGTCACAAGCAAAGCATCTCTTACTACAACCATCTCTATACCGCTAAGGCTAGAAGCCAAAGCACTAGCGCCCCATACACTCCATATAGCTACAGTAATAAATAGAAAAATATTATGAATTATCTCAAATTTTTGCTTTTGTATTGCTACCATTGCTGCATTATGAAATTCTGCTTCAGGCAATACTACTGGTTCTTTACATCTTTTAATGTAATTTATCTGTAAGATACTTAAAACCACTCTATAAATTGTAAATAAAGCATACAAAGTAATTAAAATTTCAAGCATAAAAAAACTCACTTTAAAAAATTATCATAAAAACTACTAATAAATACAACTAAGATTATAAATGGAATTACAAATTTAACATAATAAAACCACATATTTACAATAGTTTTTGAACTTTTCGTTCCGTACATTATCTCAGCTTTAGCCTCATCTTTTAGCACCCAACCAACAAAAAGCGCACAAAATAGCGAAGTTAGCACAAAAAATATAGTAGCACTAATAGCATCATAAGCATCAAATATATTTTTACCAAAAATTGTAATATCTGATAGTATATTTGTCGCCATCAAAGAAGGGATATTGCCAACTACAAAAATTGCACTAAGTACTAACACAATAGCATTGTGGCGTTTAATTTTAAATTTCTCTTCTAAAACAGTAATAATAACCTCATAAATTGGCAACGAAGTAGTAAGTGCTGCAATCATAAGCAACCCAAAAAACGCAATAGCCATAATCTGACCAGCAAACATATTAGAAAATACTATTGGTAAGCTCTTAAATACCAAACTTGGTCCACTATCAGGAGAAATTCCAAAAGTAAATAAAGATGGAAATATCATAAATCCAGCTACTACGGCAATTACGGTATTTACAATCCCAGTAATTACTGAAGTTTTTATAAGATCTTCATCCTTTCTTAAAAAGCTAGAAAGTGTAATCATAACCCCAAACCCAAGCGATAATGCAAAGAAAACTTGACCTAAAACATCGATAAATAGCTTCATAGTTATTTTACTAAAATCAGGCGTAAGATAGAATTTAATACCTTCAATAGCTCCATCAAGCGTGATATTTCTAGCAACCATAGCTAGCATTAATATAAATAGTAATGGCATTAGATATTTAGCGGCCTTTTCTATTCCATCTACTGCACCTTTTACTAGTATAATATAATTAATAAGCACAAAAATAGCTGTCATAATAGCAATAGCAAGTGGCGAATTAATAATATTTGTCTCATAAAACTCAGCTGTTACAGCAGCACTAATTGGCTGTGAAATATCAAACCCACCAACAATAATATTATATATATAATCTAACACCCAACCGCCAATTACCATATAATACGCCATAATACCAAAGGCACCACAAATCCCCATCCAACCGACAATTTTCCATAATGGATTTACTTTTTTACCATTTGCATAACCACCAAATGCATCTACTGAGTTGATATGCAGTCTTCTACCTATGGCATTTTCAGCCAAAATCATTGGAATACCAATAACAATCATCGCTATACAAAATACAAGAACATAAGCACCACCGCCATTTTGGCCTACTAAATATGGAAAACGCCAAGTAGCACCAAAACCAATAGTAGCACCAGCTACAGCCAAAATATATGTAAGTCTAGAACTCCACGTTTGTCTATTTTCTATCATAATTTTTCCTTAACTTTGCGAGAGCTCAAGCACTTCAAAATATTCACTCTCAAGTGAATTTAGCTCGCCTTTTTTTTCTTCAAGCTCTTCAAATAGAGTTTGAAGGCCAATTTTTTGATAAATTTCTGGAGTTGAAAGAGCGTGGTTTAATTCACTTATTCTACTCTCTAAAGCCTCTATTAGTGCTGGGTGATTTTGTAGAATTTGATTTTGCTTGTAGGTTAGTTTGACTTTAGATGTTTTTTGTTTCTCTTTAGTTTCTATGCTTTGACCTAGCTCTGATTCTATATCGCTTAGCTGATTTAGCTCCTCTTCTATATCTAAGTATTCACTATACTCCATATAAATTTGCTCGATTTTGCCATTTTCATACGCCCAAAGCTTATTAGTAATCTTATCTATAAAATACCTATCATGGCTTACTATTAATATCGCTCCTTCAAAGCTAAGCAGATACTCCTCTAATATATTAATAGTAGCTATGTCAAGATCATTTGTTGGCTCATCTAAAATTAAACAATCATATTCTTTAGTAAAAAGAAGGGCTAAAGCTAGGCGATTTTTTTCTCCGCCACTTAGTACGCCCACAGGTTTGTCTAAAAACTCCTTTGGAAATAAGAAATTTTTAAGATATCCATATACATGATAATTTCTTCCACGAACCATTATATGATCGCCGCCATTTGGGCAAAATAGCTCAATTAAAGACTTATCATCGCTAATACTCTTTCTGCTTTGATCAAAATATCCAATTTTAATCTCACCACGATTTATCACACCGCTATCAGCTTCTAATTCACCTAGCAAAATCTTTAGCATAGTAGATTTACCGCTACCATTTCTACCTACTATTCCTATGCGCTCACCTTGTAAAACCCTAGCGTTAAAATCGCTAAAAAGTACCTTATTATCTATAGTTTTAGATAAATTTTTACACTCAAATAGCATCTTTTTGCGATTTTGATTTAATCCACCACCATTAAAACTTTTACTAGCTCTTTCTAACTCTAGTTTAACTCTTCTAATTAATCCTGGATTTTTCTTAGCCTCCTCACGCATAGCTAAAATTCTTTGTTTTCTACCTTCATTGCGTTTTAGCCTTGCTTTTACACCGCGTCTTAACCACTCTTCTTCGCTTTTTAAATTTTTTATTAGCGTCTCGTGAGATTTAGCCAAGCTTCTTAGAATTTCCTCTTTTTTGGTTAGGTAATTAGCATATCCTCCATCAAAACTTCTTAATGCTCCATCTTCAATCTCAACTGAACGAGTAGCAAGTCTATCGATAAAATATCTATCGTGACTAATAAATACAATTGTTTGATTAGAGGCTAATAATAACTCTTCAAGAAATCTTACCATATATACATCAAGGTGATTGGTTGGCTCATCAAGTAAAAGCACATCTGGTTTTTTTAATATTAAAGCACCAAGTGCTACTCTGCGTATCTCTCCGCCGCTTAAGCTATTTACAAGCCTATTTTCATACTCCCTAAGGCCAAAACTATCTAAAATTCTCTCAATTTTATTCTCTATATTCCAACCATCTTTAGACTCAATAAACTTAACAAGCTCATCTTGACGATGAAGTAATTCAGGATTATCATGCTCATTACTTATTTTAGCTAAAACTTTCTCATACTCATCT
>JAFVMP010000139.1 GCA_017506845.1 Campylobacter sp. | reverse complement strand
GCTATTTTTAGAAGAATCTGAACAGCTGCCTCTTGGTGTTTTATTAGTTAGTGGCGGTCATACTATGATTTTATATGTTGATGAAAATGGAGATATTACTACGCTTGCTTCAACTAGCGATGATAGCTTTGGCGAGAGTTTTGATAAGGTTGCTAAAATGATGGGGCTAGGTTATCCTGGTGGTGCGATAATAGAGAGTTTATCTCAAAAATCCTTTAGCGATAGATATAAATTTACCATTCCATTAAAGGGTGATAAAAGATTAGAATATAGCTTTTCAGGGCTTAAAAATCAAGTTAGATTAGAAATAGAAAAGAGCGTAGCAAATAACAGCCAAGATATTGATTTTGCCGATATCGCAGCTGGATTTCAAAGAGCAGCTTGCGAGCATATAATAGATAAGCTTAATAGGATTTGTATAGAATATAAATTTAAAAATCTAGGCGTAGTAGGAGGAGCAAGCGCAAATATGTATCTGCGCAGTATGCTTCTTAAGTTGTGTGATAAATTTGATATAAATTTACTAGTAGCACCAATGGAATTTTGTAGTGATAATGCTGCTATGATAGCAAGAGCTGGATTGGCAAAATTTAAAAAAAATAAATTTACTCAATCAAAAGAGCTAAAAATTAGCCCTCGTTCAAGCTTAAGCTCAATTTACTTGTGATATAATAAGCGTATGAGATATGTAATTTTTTTCCTATTTTTTTGTGTTAGTTTGCATGCTTTTACATTAAGTATCAATGCTGGTAAGCATCATGGTGATTCATACTATATAATCCATCTTCAAGATGATAAGGAGATAATTTGCGAAGAACGCAATAATGAAGAGAATAAAGTATATAGTTGTAAGGTTTTTGCTAAATTTGAAAAGAATTTAAAAAATCAAGATCTACCATTTGCTAGAATTAGTTTCCATCCTATAAGCGATGGATTTACAGTGGTTATTCAGCCCAAAATGGCCTCTAGAATCTTTAATGCAAATAATAAACTATTTGATTCACATAATGCTAAAGCTGATAAAGATAGCCATTCAAAACATTTTACTATTAATATAAATAAACACCTTGATGAATTAGATACTAGCTATATTGATGGGATAAATTTTCCTATAAAATATCCAAATTTAATACATCCAAGCGTAGGTGCTTTAGATTTAAATAAAGAACCAATTACATATAACGAAAATGGCGATATGGGTATATATCTCTCGATTAAAAAGAGCTATGAGCGTAAAGGTTATAGAGAGGTTATCTTTGAGAGTCAAAAAGCGATGAATATGCACCCAGATAGTATATTCTTAGGAGAGTTTTTGCTATATCAAATTCGTGCTATGGATAAGCTAGTAATCCAAGAAGCAGAGTACCAATCTACTCAAAAAATTAATCAAACTATTATAGATTCAGCCAAATTATGGATGAGATTTAACGGTTCTGATAGAAATTATCCTGAGGTTTTATACATCAATATGATGGCGCATTTAAGTAGTGATTTGCGTGAAGATGCAGAGTATATACTAGATATGTTAATGACTGAACATAGTGAAGATCAATGGACTAAGCGAGCAATTATGGGTTATGCTGATTATTTAGTAACCCAAGGCAAACTAGGCGATGGAATGAGATTTTATGAAGATGTTTTATATAGTTCAAATGATCCAGATATTGCTAGTGAAGCCTCGCTAAAGCTAGTTAAAATTTATCTTTCGCAGCAAAGATTTACTGAAGCAGCACATTATATCGATAGAGTTGTTACGGCAAATTCAAAATATATTTTAGATAATAAAGATTATAGTATAGAGGTTGCTGATGAATTGCGTGCTAATGGTCTATTTGATACAGCCTCTAAACTTTATAGAGTGATATTTGAAGATTCAACCTTACATGATGGACATTATGAAATTAGTCTTCGTCGCTTAGGTACTACACTAGTTCGTGGAAGCGACCCTGTGAGCGCTCATGAATATTTAAAAAGATATAAAAAAGAGTATCCTGATAATGAATTTACTAGCGAAATAGATAAGGCTATAGATGCGCTATTTTTTGATTTGCCAGATACAAGCAGCGAAGAAAAACACGCTCACTATGCTGATTTACTAGAGCGTTATCCTGGACAAGAGTTAGCTAAAATGGCTCTTAAGGCTGAAGTTGATTTAAGCTTTAAAGAGAAAAAATATGGCGATATTTTAAAATTGCGTGATCTTATAGCTGATTTAAATGAGAGTAAGGTTGCTGATGTAATGAATGCTGCAGCATTAAATTTAGCCAATAACCGCAATCAAAACTCAGATTGTATAGATCTTATAGCTTTAATAGATGAATATGGATTAGAAGATAAAATTTCTGATAAACTAAAATTATTTAACTGCTATGATAGAATGAGGCGCTATACTCAAGCATATAATTTAGCCGAACAACATCTTAATGAGTCAAATTTACATAATCGTGTTGTTTGGTTAAATAATTTTACTAAAATAAATTATAAAATTACTCGCTATACTAATGCTATCGATACTAGCTTTAAGGCTGTTGAGCTAGCTAGCAAAGTGCCATATAGTGATCCAAGTGAGGCGATTATATATAGATTTTATTCACTTTTAAAGCTTAATAGATTTGATGAGGCTACATCTGCGCTTAAAACCTTAGATGGGAAAAGAGGTATTGATTTGATGCTCATTGAAGCTTATGATACTGCTATGCATTATGCTAATCAACAAGGAAATCAAATCGCAGTAGATTATGCTATAAAAGTGTTAAATTTACAAAAAAAGCTAAATATCAATACATTTAGCCCAGAAGCAAATTTTATATATATAGATAGTTTAGTTGCAAAGTCAAAACTTCAAGAGGCAAAAAATGAGCTTGAGGAGCTTTTTGTGCTAAATTTAAAACCGCATAACCGTGCTAGGGTCTTGCATAAAATTGCCCAAGTTGCAATCTCGCAAAATAATCTAAAAGAGGCAGCTAAATATATAAATGAGTGTTTAGATATTGCAGGTGATAGCCAGTGGCGTGGGCTTTGCGCTGAGCAAAAGTTATTAGTTGATGGAATTTAGCGATTTGATTTGAGTTAAAATCACACTTAAATCTAGATTTTTTCCATCAAGTTTTATACTATCAAAGCCTTTATTAAATGTTCTTTGGCGTTTAGCTAGCTGAGTGGTATGAATAATTATTAGATTTTCTAGTTCATTTAGATTAATCTTGCCATTTAAATACTCTTTACACTCTTTTAGGCCAATGGAATTAAGCGGTTTTAAAGAGTTATTATAGTGTTTAAATAGATACTCAGCCTCATCTATTAGGCCATTTTGTAGCATATTTTTGGTGCGGATTTTTATGCGTTCTATTAGTTCTATTTTATCCCAAACTAATTCAAAAATTGGTAAGTTTTTAATCACCGGTTGGCTTGTGTTATCTCGTAGCCATTGCGATGGAATGGCGCTAGTTTGGGTGTAAATTTGATACCATTTATGTAGGCGAAATTTATCATTTTTGCTAAATTTAGAGCAAAATTCGCTATCAATTTTTACTGCTAAATTCCAAATTTCATCATCACTGATATCTATTTTGATTGGCTTTGTTTTAGGCGCTAGACCACTTAGCATAGCTTTTAGATAAAACCCACTTCCGCCAGTAATTATTAATGGAATATCTAGATTTTTTGCATACGCTAAAGCTCGCTTATATTCAGCGATAAAATCCCCTACACAAAACTCATCATTAGGACTAGCTATATCAATTCCAAAATGCTTAACAAGAGCTAATTCATCGCTACTTGGCTTAGCACTAGCGATATTAATTTCTTTATATAGACATAATGAATCAAGACTTAAAATCACTCCATCAAGCTCTCTTGCAACCTTAATAGCTAAGTCGCTTTTTCCACTTGCAGTAGT
>JAFVMP010000138.1 GCA_017506845.1 Campylobacter sp. | reverse complement strand
ATATGGTGGTTTTAACTACTAGCTATAGCAAAAGTGATGCTAAAAAGAATAAAAAGTTAAATAGTTAGTGGTTCAAGAAACGTTATAAAAAATCTAAAAATTATGGTATAAAAGTTGCTGTTATGTATGATGGGAAGCTTTATAATAGTAAGCAGTTTAATTTAAATATGGAATTTATAAACAAATATAAAAATTATCATGATACATCTGAGATAAATAAAAATATACGATAATTTAAGTTTATAAGCTCTCAAAATGTTGAATTAAGCTATACTAAATTTAAGAGTATTTAAATTTGAAATTCTAAATTAATAATAGATTATATTAAATAAAGATATAGATAATAATATTAAAGAAAAGATAATATAAATTTATCTTTATAAATAATTATTTGATTTAGTTTGATTTCTTAAATTTAAAATAGTTAATATTCTCATTTTATAAGTTTTTATATTTTATCAGCATAACAAAAAATATGTAAATAAAATATAAAATTGGTAGAAGATGGAAATTTGAGTATTTTTAAAGCTAAATTTAGCTATATTAATAATAAAAATTATTATTTGGATATATAGATGGAATTTGGTTTTATGCAACTTTTTTATGCATTTTTGCTTACGCTTTTTGCTGGGTTTTCTACTTCAATTGGTGCAGTAATTGCATTTTTTAGTAAAAAGGATGATTATAGGCTTCTTAGTATTGGGCTTGGATTTAGTGCTGGAGTGATGATTTATATCTCATTTATGGAGATTTTGCCTAGTTCGATGGATGATTTTGCTAGAATTTTTGAAAGTAAAAATGCTGAGTTTATAGGACTTTTAGCATTTTTTAGCGGAATAGTTTTAACTGCTTTAATTGATAAATTTATTCCAAGCGATTTAAATCCCCATGAACCAAAAGATAGCCTTGATGAGCTTAAATTTTGCCCACTGCCAAAAAGTAATGAGCCACGCCCAACCTATCATCCAGGAATTAGTCAAAAGAGCTTAAAGAGCTTAAAACGAACTGGGATTATTACTGCTTTTGCTATTGCGATACATAATTTTCCTGAAGGATTTGCGACATTTATTAGCAGTGTTGAGTCGTTAAGTTTTGGGCTAGCAATTGCTGGGGCTGTAGCATTACATAATATCCCTGAGGGACTAGCAGTTTCATTGCCAATATATCATGCCACTGGAGATAAAAAGCGAGCCTTTGCCTATTCGTGTTTATCAGGACTTGCTGAGCCTATTGGCGCGATTGCTGGAGCATTGATTTTGATGCCTTTTATGAATGAGACAGTGATGGCTAGTGTTTTTGGTGTTGTTGCTGGAATTATGGTTTTTATTAGCTTTGATGAGCTTTTACCAGCAGCTAGGAGTTATGATAAGGCACATGATAGTTTATATGGTTTAGTTGCTGGTATGATGGTGATGGCAGTGAGCTTGATTTTACTTGGGATCTAAATTTTGTATTAAATTTAGATCCATAATTTAGCTAATTTATTTTTTTATCTTAGTAGTACGATATAAGAAACTAAATACTTCAGCGACGGCTTTGTATAAATTTGGTGGAATTTCTTGATTAATATCAACTTTGCTTAGAATCTCGACTAAGTCACTATCTTCTTTAATGGGAACTTTATAAATTTTGGCTGCTTCAATGATTTTATTAGCTACTTCACCTTTGCCGCTAGCTAAAACCATTGGGGCATTGTTTTTATCTTTATTATAGCCTAGAGCAACTGCCTTTTTAACTTTTTTTGCCATCTTATGCCTTTTTATTAAATCCAAAATCAAATGCCCTATCAGCTTGATGATATGGGGCTTTTTTAGGTTTATGAGCCAAAGTAAAACTACTAACTATTAATCCCAATCCAGTGATTGCGCTTTTTAGTTCTTTACTAGCACTTAGGATTAGGTTTTTAAATTCAGCCGTACCAGTAGCAATACTAATATCGATATATTTGTTATCGCTTAAGGCAATTACGATATCAACATTACCAAAATGAGTAAAATTTAGATCAATTTTAGCGTAAAAACGTTTCTTTTTACCTTGTTTAAAAGCTACACTACTACTCTCGAGCGCATCCCATGAGTATGGTAAGTATGTTTGAAGCGAATTTTGTGCATAGCTAATTAGCTGGTGCATTTCGATTTGAGTTAAAAGTCTATTTATATTCTGATTTAACGCAGCCTGATTTGGTTGATTGGCTGTGGCTTCTTTTAGGGCTAAAAGTGTGGCTTTAACATCGTTTTGTAGCGTTTGAGCAGCTATATTTTTATCATTTGGAGTGATATTTGCTATATCAGCTTTAGCTAAATTTGTAGCTTTTATCAATCCTTTTAGTTCAGCTAGATGGCTTTTAGCATCTTGGCTATTTTTATCAAAAAAGTTAATAATATTTGATAGTTTTCTAGCAGCCATAGAGAGTTTATCTTGTAGATTTAGATTATTAGCATCAGTGTTAATATGTTGTATGAAATTGCTTAAATTTGTGCTATTTTGAGATTGATTTAGACTACTTATTAGACTTTCTAAATTTGGCGTAGATTGAGCGGTTTGTGCTATTGTAGCGCTATTAATCTGGTTTAGCTGTGTAGATTCTAGCATAGCTGAGAGGCGATTAGCGCTGGCTGCTATATTGTTTGATAGCTTAAATTCTTTTATATCAAGAGCGGGATTATTTATATTGGATTTTAGTGAATTTAACTCAGCTTTGATATCTAGAAGCATTTGGCCTAGCTGCGTACTTAGAGGTTTGACATTTTTTAAATTTGGGTGGTTAAAATTAATCTGTGATAGCGAAGTTTCTATATTTTTGATTATATTTTGACCTTGGTTTATAGCTCGTGATATATTTTGCTCTATTGAGAGTGAATTTTTGGGATTAGTTTGAATTTGATATGCGATTTTATCAAGGAATTTCGCCATATGTTCTAGCTTAGTATTTGCCTCTAAAAGTGGCTTAAAATTAGAGTTTTGTACAATTTGGTTATTTTTTAATTTATTTTTTTGTAAAATTTCTAAAAGCGCATTAAAGCTCTCTTGTGGACTACTTTCTTTGGCATTTGCAAGACCCATAAAGGCTAGCGTAAGATCTTTATTAGTAGTATTTTTCATCAGTGATAAAAGTTCTTTAATGCTTGATGGCAAAATTTCAGCCTTTAGTGTTTGGGCGAGTTTAGCCTCTAGCATTATGCCGGTATCTTTGATAGTTTGGGCAATGTTTGTTGTTTTAATATGCTCAACTGGCTTGATAAAACTTTCAAGCTTTGCACCAAGTTGACTTAGCTTCGGGTCTGATTTTATAGAATTTAAAAGAGAGGCTAGATCTTTGGCTAAATTTGGTGCTACTTGCGATGATTTTATCTGGGCTAAGGCATTTTGCTTATATGTTCCATCATCGATATTAGCCTTGAGCGCATTTAGTAGTTTAGAGCTAAATTTATTTAATTCTAAATCTAGTTTAGTTTGCTCAATTACAACACCTTGGGTTGGTTTTTTTAGTATGGTTTTGCCATCATTTAAGGTAGTTGTAGTGCTATTTTCCTTTGATGAAGTTTTCTTTTCATCTTTACTTTGGGTTGGTTGTTGGGTTGGGGTATTATTTACTATTATCATCATTTAACTCATCAAAAATCACACTATGACCACCGTGGCGAGTAAATGCCACCTCTTGGTCTTTGGGTACATTTTTTTGAAATGTAGCAAAGATTATTAAAAATGCCAACAGTGTAATGTAGTAATATATAAAAGCCGTAGCGCCAAATTGGTTTATTAAAAATCCTATAATTATTGTAGATAAAAATGAACCTATTAAGTAGTTAAATAGTAAAGCTCTTACAACTTCGACATAAGTAGTTTTATCCGTTACAACATCGTTTGCCCTAGCTAATGCTAGTGCGTAAAGTACAAATATTCCAAAACCTAAAAAGAAAACAATAAGATATTGCAAAGCAATACTTGGGTTAATAAATATAAATATAAGGCACGCTAGAAGTGCTATGCTAGAAGCTAAAATAATAGCAAACTTTCTACCAAATTTATCTGAAATTGTTCCAAATATAGTATGTGCCATAAATCCGCCACTCATTCCAATAATGATAAAAATTCCAGCTTGTGCTGGGGTATAGCCTTGGGTTATTATAAATAGTGAAGCCATTGAGAAAAATCCATTCATTGTAAGACCAGCAATTATACTTGTAGCAAGCGCTAATGGGGCGATATTGTAAATTTTAGGCAAGCTAATACTCATTGCTTTTGGGATTTTAGGTGATTTGATTTTAAGAAAATTTAATGGAATTGAACCTAAAATGATTGCAATTGTGCCAATTAAAAATACTTTCGTAGTGCTTAAATCCATACTCATAATCACAGCGCCAATGGCAAAGGCACTATAAAAGATAATTTCATAAAATCCAAGCACCCTTGAGCGAACAGAATTTGAAATCTTCTCATTTAACCAACTCTCTACAATTAATACAATACTATAATAGCAAAATCCTAGCATAAATCTTAAAATAGCCCAAAATATGAGATTTTCACTTATATCATGAAGTAGGGCTGAAATGGCAAAAAGTGCAGTAAATATAGCATAAGCTCTCATATGTCCTACATGTGAAATTAACCTATGAGATATAATTGTACAAGTAAGCGCTCCCATAAAAAAGCAAGAAGTTATAAGGCCAATTTGCGTATTTGAAGCTCCTAATTCATTTAGTAGAACTCCAGCAGAACTAACAACTAACCCACTAGCTATAAATATAAAGCTAACTCCTATAAATAAGGCACTAAGTGAGGTTATAGCTCTTTTACTTCCTACCATAAAATACTCCAGCGCAAAATACACCAAGAGGCATTAAAGCAAGTCCAGCTAAAAATGCGATTGGTTCTAAAATTCCATGCCTAAGCAAAACAAAAAAGGCAATAATTAAAATAAAATAGCTAAGCAGCCTAAGCGGTTTAAAAGCACCTAGAATATCTATTTTACGAAATTTAGCTAACTTTTTATCATTTTTGTTATTGCTATCTTGAGTATCTAGCTCTTGGGTTTGCTCATCTTCGCTATCTTCAAAAAGCTCAAGTTCTTGCTCGCTTAATTGATAATTAACACTTTTATTCTCAACTCTACTCTTATATCCAAAATAACTAGCAAATAAAATAAGCGTAGAACAAATAAAGGCCACTTGCGAATTTAAAAGCGCAACTGCCCCAAAAGCCGAGCTAATAGCAATTAAAATAGCGTCTAAAATCAGGTAAAAAAAAGCTAAATTTCTAAATTTCATTTTTTTATTTTTTTATCAAATTCAGCGTAACTTTTTACTTGAGATTTGTAAGCTTTATATATGTTGTTTATCGCTGCGCCAACGCCTATAAAGATTCCAATACCTAATCCCCAGTTTGAGCCAGTTAACTCTTTTAATCCCCAACCAATACCAAAACCCATAAGAATTGCAACAACAATTGAAATCCCAAGACTTAGACTATCGGCTGCCTTTATAGCTGTGTTTATCTTTTTACTTTTATCACTCATAGCGCTTTAAAACTCTCTTTTATAGCTTGTGCAGTTTTATCTAAACTAGCTTGACTTAGTGGCTCACAAACAAAGCAAGTCTCAAACTGGCTTGGCGCTAGATAGATTCCTCTTTTTAACATTTCAAAATGGAATTTAGCAAATCTATCTGTATCGCTTTTTAGTGCTTGAGCGTAGTTGGTTACTGGATTTTCATTGAAGAAAAATCCCCACATAGAACCTCTTACATCTGTTTGAAGTGGAATACCATTTTCTTTAGCAGCCTCTTGCATTGCTTGAGTTATAAATTTGCTCTTATTTTCTAAATTGACAAATAAATTCTCATCAGAATAAATTTTATTTAATGAGGTTAAACCAGCAGCCATTGCAACTGGGTTTCCGCTTAAAGTACCAGCTTGATAAACGCCGCCAAGTGGGCTTATTAAATTCATAATTTCACCCTTTCCAGCATATGCTGCACATGGCATACCGCCACCAATTACCTTGCCAAATGTAACTATATCTGCTTTGATTTTATTTAATCCATAGCTTCCAGTTGCGCTTGCTCTAAATCCGCTCATAACTTCATCAAAAATTAGTACCGCACCTTTTTCATCGCAGATTTTTCTAAGTCCATTTAAAAACTCATCACTACCAGGCACTAATCCCATATTTCCAGCGATTGGTTCAACTATTATAACACCAATATCGGCATTTTTAAAACACTCTTCAACGCTATTTAAATCATTATATTTGGCTAGGTGAGTATTTTTGACTATATCATTTGGTACACCAAGACTGCTTGAGTAGCCAAATGTTGTAGCACCACTACCAGCTTTTACTAATAATCCATCGCTATGACCGTGATAACAGCCTTCAAATTTGATAATTCCATCTTTTTTGCTATATCCACGAGCGAGTCTAATAGCACTCATTGTAGCCTCTGTGCCACTACTTACAAAGCGAATTTTATCAAGATGTGGAAATTTAGATAGTACTAATTTGGCAAGTTCTGTTTCAAGAAGGCATGGCGCCCCAAAGCTTAGACCTTTTTTGGCTGTATTAATAACTGCATTTTCTATATCTTTATCGCAGTGACCAAAGATTAATGGTCCCCAGCTTAAAACATAATCAATATACTCATTACCATCAATATCATATATAAACTCACGATCGCCTTTATCGATGATTAATGGATCAGAACCAACTGAGCCAAAGGCACGAACTGGCGAATTTACCCCACCTGGGATATATTTTTGTGCTTCTAGAAATTCATCTTTATTTCTCATCTTTTTTATCCTTATTAAATGATGTTATATATTCAAATAAATTTAAAATCTCATTTTGAGTAAGAAAATATGATGGCATAACGCCTTTTGAGTCTGTGACTGCAGATTTGAATTTATCAAATTCAAGATTATTTATGCGTGGTGCCATCAGAGATCTTTCCTCATATTTATTAGTTTTTTTATTAAATGCTTTATATTTGACTATTAACGTACCTTCGCCCTTGCTGCCATGACACTTGTCACAGCCGATTCCACGAGGGTTT
>JAFVMP010000137.1 GCA_017506845.1 Campylobacter sp. | reverse complement strand
TATCATAAGAGCCTTTTTGCAGTGTAAAGCTTAGGCTAAATTGCGCCTCCTCTTCATTATAGCTACACTTCATCTCATCAGCCCATACCCAGTTAAATCTTCTTGCTCCATTAGCAAACTTAGCAAACTCAAACCCTTCGGCCATAATCTCTTGTTCAAGACTAAGCGCTACACCAGTAGCCTCATAAGCCCTAGCTCCAACTAATAAACCACAGCTGGTGCGATCACGCTGATTAAATTTATCAACCTCAGATTCTAAATCCTCGCATAAAAATAGCTTACCAAATGGATAATGCCCCATCACTTCACCGCGAATCAATTTAAAAAACTGCTTTTGATCTTTTAAATCTTTGATAGTATCGTTATTAAATTTATAAATTTCAGCTAACTCCTTAGCGCTAAAACTCTCGCAAAATCGACTAATCTCTACTCTTTTGCTAAGATAGCGATTAAATAACTCACTTTGATATGCAGAAATCAAAAAATCCCTAAGCTTTGGATTATATTTTTTAAGACTCTTTTTATCATTATTTGCCATAGCTATTAATAACTCTTTAGCACTTTGATAATTATCGCCAAATCTACCAAACCTTTGATAGCCAAAATAGTTGGCAAAACCTCGATTTTTGATCAATTCTATAACATTTTGAAGCTTTTTAGCCTCACTTGGCAATACCTTTTTAAGACGAATAAAGAAATGATTTGCTTTTAAATGGCCAATTCTTAGCTTATTATTATGGCGTGTAGCATTTAAAATTTTAATATTTTCATTAGAAAAACTACTTATAGCACTCTGAAATTTAGCCGGAAGTGAGATATATTGCGTAGTCATACCCTCTTTATCCTTTAATCCAGCATAGCCAAAATCTCTAACCTTAGCACCAGTAGCTGATGCTAAAATACTCAATGCCTCAGATGTGCTTAGGCCTTTTTTTTGAATTTGCATAACTAAATGCTCGCCACTTCCACTAAACTCATATAGTGGAATCTCACGCACCACAAAATCACTAGCATTTTTACTAAAATGCGCATTAATTGGCGTATGTGTTGTTGTTAATAATGGCTTAAAAATGGGTGAATTTTCCATGAAATTTTGCCCTTTCGTTTATAATTTTACCTAGTAAATTTAGCTTTACTCTACATTTTTTAGCTTGATTTAATACTCTTTTTATATTTTTAGGCGGTACGACAATTAACATCTCATACTCTTCGCCACTGATAAACTCAAATTTGGATAATTTTTTCTTAAATTTAACTGCTCTATTTTGTGTAATCTTTGGCAAATCACTAGCTAAACCATCGCTAATATCCATTCCTGATCTTATCCATTTAGCACTTTGTTTTATAAACTCTTGCCTTAAATTTGGAGTTACAAAGCGTGAATTTGAGCTAATTTTACCACCGTTTAAAAGCGTTCTAAGCCCCTTAATAGAACCGCCTAAAACCCCAGTATAACATACTATATCGCCTATTTTTGCCCCATTTCTTATTAATGGTTTTTTTGAGTTTAGATATGATATTATAGTTAGGCTAATTATTAATTTATCACTTAAAATAGTATCTCCGCCAATAATTTGCGTGCCATATTGTGCTGCACACTCTTTTAGTCCAGAGCTTAACTCTTTAATATATTTATTGCTTAAATTCTTAGGTAATCCCAAGCCTAAAAGCGCATATTTTGGTGTAGCATTCATAGCAATTGCATCACTTAAATTTACTATCATAGCCTTTTGACCAATCTGTTTTGGGCTTAGCCAGTGTGATTTAAAATGAATATCTTCTACAAACATATCCTTACTATATACCATATCACCGATGATAGCGCCATCATCGCCATTTAAGTTATGCTTAAAATTCGATATTATGCTCTGTTCTTTATCCACTCTACAAGCGCCTCTTCATAGCCAAATTTACGCCCATTTAGCCCTGCACCATCAAGTATTAAATCTCCATTATCTAGTGAGATTATATCTCTTGATTGGCTGCTGCTATTCATCCAGCTTAAAAATATCCCATCATCAGCCCATACATCAGCACCTGAACCACCAGGAATTGCTACAATATCATAACCATAAAGCGACTCAGAACTCAGATGCATAGGTAGGGCTAATCCCATCTCATCACGGGCATCTCCACGAAATCCAATCACAACAAAATCAATTCCACATCGCATAAAAACATCATAAATTCTAGCAAAACTAAGAAAATTTACCCCATCATAGACAATAATTGCACTTTTCACGTTTAACCTTATTATTTTAATAGCGCAATAGTATCAAAACTCCTATAAAATAGCGATAAATTTGATATAATTTATATAAATTTTAGAAAGGATTAATATGATTTATAGCGATAAATTTATATATATCGAAATAGAACCAAACGCCTCTCCATGGGTAAAAATATTTACTCAAAGCGAATTTAAAGAACTTAGCGATTGTGATATTGATACGAGAAATAGGCTATTTCAAGCAGCACTTGAGTGCGAAAAAGCTATGATAGAGTTTTATAACCCTGATAAGATTAATTGGGCAAGCTTTGCAAATTATATGCCACGAGTACATATGCATATTCAAGCTAGATTTAAAGATGATGAGTATTTTCCAGAGTCTTTATGGGGTAAAAAACAGCGAGAAGCAAGACCAAGAGATATAAAAATAGATGAATTTTCTAGCTTTTTAGCCCATCGTTTAAGGGTGCTTTTTGGCTAAATTTTATATTATTTAAGATATATTATTTTTAGCTAAATATAATCAAATTTATAAACTCAAAAGGAGAAAATATGAAAAAACAAATATTAACTTCAGTTGCAGCTTTAGGTCTGCTTTTTGGTGCGGCAAATGCTACGGTTTATAGTGTTGATACAGCACATTCTAGCACAACTTTTAAAATCAAACACCTACAAGTTAGCAATGTAACTGGTTCATTTGGCAAATTTACTGGTGAAGTAGATATCACAAACAAAATTCCATCTAGCCTTACAGCTACAATTGATGTT
>JAFVMP010000136.1 GCA_017506845.1 Campylobacter sp. | reverse complement strand
GATGCGATACTATCAATTTTATGAAATTTAAATACAGATTTTAAAGGAATTTTATCAAGTTCATTTCTCTCTTGCATCTCTTTAAATACCGGAGTCTCACTTAAATATCTTCTAAGATATATAGATATAATCCCAAAAACACCACCTAAAATAAATGGCAATCTCCACATCCCATCTCTAATCTCATTATCACTCCAAATATCTTTAACAATCATAGTAACAAAACTACCAAGCAAGATACCAGCTACAACTGCAGCTGTAAGGACGCTTACGCTAGTATATAGCTTTCCACGAGGTGCATGCTCGCTGACAAATACCCACGCTCCAGGAAGCTCTCCACCAATTGCAATACCTTGTAAAATTCTAATAATAACTAAAATAATTGGTGCTAAATATCCAATACTTTCAAATGTTGGCATAATACCTAATAAAAATGTAGGAATAACCATAAGCAAAATAGAGAGCATAAACATATTTTTACGGCCATTTTTATCTCCAAAATGAGCCATAATAATCCCGCCAAGTGGCCTAGCTAAATATCCAGCAGCAAAGGTACCATATGTATTAAAAATAGCCCAAAATGGATCTAAATCAGCCGGAAAAAATAGTAATGATATATAAGAAGCAAAAAATACAAAGATAATAAAATCATAAAACTCAAGCATTCCACCAAGAGATGAAAGCCCCAAAATTCTAATGTCTGATCTACTAAATGATCTAGCCATCTCATTCCTTATTTAAAAATTAAATCTAGTATTATACAAAAGCATTACTAAAATAGAGTTTAATAATAAAATCAAATATTAAATCAAATACTATTTGTTTAAAAAATATAACAATAATTTAGATAAAATCTTGAAATTTAATCTTAAGGAATTAGCTTGATAGAGTATGAGGGTTTTAAAATAGAATATAGCAAAAAACGGGTAAAATATCTACGCTTAAAGATTACTAAAACTGGCGATATTAAGCTAGTAGCTCCACTCAATACAAGTAAATTTCAAATAGAAAGCTTTATCTCATCTCATACTAAATGGATAGAAACAACCCTATCAAAAATCCCAAAAACAGACCCAAACTCCATAAAATTTCTAGGTAAAAGCTATCAAATTCAAATTTCACCAGATTTTAAAATTATTGATAATCAAATATTTACACCAGATATTCAAACCTTTACAAACTACGCAAATAGCATATTAAAAGATCTAATAAACCAGTATATAAATATATATAATCCTAAAATAAATAGGCCTATAAATGCTATAAGAATCAAAAAGATGAACACAAGGTGGGGGAGCTGCAATAGCAAAAAAGGCTACTTAAACTTTAGCACAAATTTAATTCAAAAAGATATCAAATTTATCGAATATGTAGTCCTTCATGAACTAGCGCACCTTATCTACCCACACCACCAAAAAGAGTTTTATGATTTTATCTTCTCTTTAATGCCCGATTTTAAATCCAGACTTAATCTATAAATCTCTTTGTTATATCGCTATAAGCCTCAATTCTTCTATCACGCAAAAATGGCCACCATCGACGGACTTGCTCGCATTTTTGCATATCTATATCTACTATTTGAACAATCTCATCGGTTGAATTTGATCTAAACAGCTCTACGCCTTGTGCATCAAAAACAAAGCTATTACCCCAAAATCTAATCCCGCCACCGCACTCATCACTCTCAAAACCTACACGGTTTACCGCAATCACTGGCAAGCTATTAGCCACACTATGGCCTCTTTGTACCGCTACCCAAGCCTCTAATTGAGCTGATTTAGTAGCCTCATCATCAGAGTCAAACCAGCCAATTGCCGTTGGATATATAAGCATTTTAGCTCCATTTAATGCCATCAATCTAGCTGCTTCAGGATACCACTGATCCCAGCAAACCAAAACCCCAATTCTACCAAGACTAGTATCAATTGGTTTAAATCCTAAATCCCCAGGCGTAAAATAGAATTTTTCATAAAAATTTGGATCATCTGGGATATGCATTTTTCTATATATTCCAGCCTCTCTTCCATCAGTATCAAATACAACGGCAGTATTGTGATACAGCCCCTCAGTTCGCTTCTCAAATAGCGAAGTTACTAGCACTATATTGCACTCTTTAGCCACGCTACTCCAATATTTTTTATCCTCTTGATAATTAGCAGCTAAATCAAATTTATCCACATTTTCATCTTGACAAAAATATGCTCCTTGATGAAGTTCTTGAAGCACTACAAGCTGCGCTCCACTGCTAGCAGCTTCTTTTATCATTTGAGTAGTGCGTTTAATCGTGCTATCTTTATCCCCATAATATTTATGTGCTATTAATGCTACTTTCATTACATATTCCTTTTATATCTATTTTGACTAGAGCAGTGAAGACTACCATTTTGTCTAATAAACACTCTACTATCTACGCCGATTATATCTTTATTAGGCAAAGCACTTTTAAGAGTATTTAACGCATAATCATCAGCCTCTTTATCTCCATATGTAGGCACTATGACAGCACCATTTATAAAGATAAAATTACAATATGTAGCGCCAAGTCTTTTACCTTCATAAATTACAGGTTTTGGCAATGGTAGAGCTACAAGATTAAACCCGGCTGCTTCAAGCTCTTGCTTCATTAAATTTAACTCTTCATAATGCTCATCATTTTCATCAAGACAAGCAGCGTAAGCTACTGTATTTTTATCAATAAATCTAGCTAGAGTATCTACATGACTATCAGTATCATCACCTTTTATAAATCCATGATTTAACCAAACTATCCTGTTTAAACCAAACAGATCTTTTAGCTTTATCTCAAGCTCATCTTTACTAAGTCTATTTCTATTATCATTTAGCAAACACTCAGTGGTTGTAAGCATCACTCCATCGCCATTAAAATCGATACTACCGCCTTCTAAAATCAGATCAATCTCTTCTAATTTAGTTCTAAAATGCTCAAATAATTTTTTATTTACCATATTATCTTTATTGCTATTAAACTTTCCGCCCCAAGCGTTAAATTTAAAATCATAGCTAATAATCTCATCGCCACGCCTAATATCAATAGCGCCATAATCTCTAATCCAAGTATCATCAGTATCGATTTGCAAAAACTCGCAATTATCAAATTTTTTAAATCTATCAAAATCGCTTAAATTTGGCGCTATTAATAATACTTTTTGATACTTGCTAACTGCTTTTACTAACTCTTCATAGCTATCTAAAATCTCATCTAAATACTCCGCCCAATCGCTATTAATATGTGGAATACTAAGCATCAAAAGCTCTTGTTCTTCCCACTCTCCAAAGGCTCTAATCTTATCTAAATTTGCCATCTTAAACCTTTAATAAATTTGGCAAAGAATAACAAAAAAGATTTTAAAATCTAATAAATAAATTTAACTTAAGATAAAATAGCAATAAATCGTAGATAAAAATTATAATGCAAACTCTCCCTTTTTTTTAATCAAAAGCAAAAAGGGAGATAAAAATTTTAGCTAAATTTTAGCCTATTATATTATCGTTTTAGCTGATTTACGGTTTGAAGCATCTCATCGCTTGTTGTAATTGCTTTAGAATTTGCTTCATATGCTCTTTGGCCTGTGATTAGATCTGTCATCTCTTCAACAAGCTGAACATTACTCATCTCTACAAACCCTTGCTTAATCTGACCAAATCCATCTTGACCGCCATTACCAATATTTGGCGCACCGCTTGCTGCTGTTTCTAAAAAGTTATTATCTCCCATAGCGTGAAGTCCAGCTGGATTAATAAAGCTAGCTAGTTCAATTTGCCCAATTTGTGTCATCTCTTCATTACCTGGTTGAAGTACTGATATAGTTCCATCAGTTCCTACTGAAATCTCAATTGCATCAGCTGGAATAGTCATCTCTGGCAAAAGTCTATATCCATCGCTATTTACTATATTTCCATCACCATCTAGCTTAAATGAGCCATTTCTTGTATATGCTGTTGTACCATCTGGTAGTTGAACTTGGAAAAATCCATTTCCAGCAATTGTCATATCTAGATTATTTCCAGTCTCTTTAAAATAACCTTGATTAAACATTTTTGTAATCGCAGTCGGTCGAACGCCAAGACCTACTTCCATACCTGTAGGGCTCATTGTAGTAGCACTTGTAGGTGTACCAGCGTATTGCATTGTTTGATACATTAAATCTGCAAATTCAGCTCTATTTTTCTTATAGCCAATTGTATTAACGTTTGAGATGTTATGTGATGTTGTATCGATTTGTGTTTGTTGTGCTATCATACCTGTAGCTGCTGTATATAGTGATCTTATCATTTTTCTATCCTTTAGTTAGCTCTCATAGAAGCTAGTTTATTTATTGCATCTTGGTTAAGGTCGCTCATATGTGTTGTCATAACTTTTTGGTACATATCTACCATTCTTTGTGTTTCAATTAGACTTACCATCTCTTTAACTGGATTTACATTTGAGATTTGTGCATAGCCTTGAGCGATTGATCCACTTTCAATATTGTCGGTTAGGTCATCGATATTATCTAGTTTATAGAGATTATCGCCCTCTTTTTGTAAATCTCTAAGCTCTCTAGGTTGAGCGATATAAAATCTCCCCACAGGCTCATCTCCTGCGTAAATATTACCATCTTTATCGACTGTCATTTGAGCATCTTGCGGGATTTGAATACCTCTATTTGGTCCTTGTTGAGCAGCATAGTTGCTAGGTAGTACTCTATAACCCTCTTTTGTAACTAAATACCCTTCGCTATCTAAATTTAGTGAGCCATTTTTAGTCAGTCTTATACCTGATGGACTATCTACTAGTAAAAATAGATCATTTTTGCCAAGTGATATATCTAGCGGATTATTAGTATGCTTTAGCCCCCCAGTGCCAAAATCAGTATAAACCTCATTGATATGTGGCACTCTATTTAATGTGCGGTTTAGAAATTTAGCTGAATCTTTAGTGTGATTTTCTAATGGCAAAGCATCCTTTGTCTCTTTAAATATTCTTTCAAAATCAGCTATCACCACATCATCTTTTTTATATCCGCTAGTATTTACATTAGCTAAGTTATTAGTAATGATATCTAAGCGGTTAAACTGGGTCACCATCGCGCCAGTTGCTTGATAATATCCATTTTGCATAATCGCTCCTGCGTTAATTTTATAAGCATTAAGCAAGTTGCGTTCCAATTTTGAATTTAAACTATAAGAACCTCCTTAGCTTCTATATGTTATAATCAAGCTTCAATCAACCTTTAAATAGTTGGGGCTATAAGAACCCCCTTAGTTTCTATATGTTATAATTTTTAGCTCTTTCATATAATTATCATTTAAGCTATAAGAACCCCCTTAGTTTCTATATGTTATAATTGGTGGTGATGAAAATGTTTTTATTCCGTTGCTATAAGAACCCCCTTAGTTTCTATATGTTATAATCGCAACCAATAATCATAAAATCAAATTCTTGCTATAAGAACCCCCTTAGTTTCTATATGTTATAATAAACTCTGCTCACTATAATCTAGCTCTTGGCTATAAGAACCCCCTTAGTTTCTATATGTTATAATAGAAACTTCTTATAGATATGATTTTATGGTATTTTGATCTAAATTTTAATATCTTAATTAAATTTTAAATCAATAAACTGTATAATTCAGATCTTATAACATATAAAAACTAAGGGCATTCTTATAATAAGATCTTTTTAGATCGTAACCATTTGCCAGGTCTATCCTGGCAAAATATTAAAATTCAAATAAGCTTTTTTCTAAGCTTAGTTTCTCTGTAGAGTTTTTTGGTTCGCCTTTTAATACTACCATATTTGCATACTGCTTTTCAGTGATTGTAATCATTCGCACATTTCCTTTGCTAGGCAATTTAGACTTTATCTTATTAGTAATGACCTCAGCCTTATCATATCCACGCACTATTCTAGCATATACAGAAAATTGCAACATAAAAAATCCACATTTTAAAAGAGAACTTCTAAATTTAGCAGCCTCTTTTCGCTCTTTTTTGCTCCCTACTGGCAAATCAAACATAACCATAATACGCATTAAAATCTCGCTATTCATATCTAAATTAAGAAATCCTTATCTAAAATAGGCATTAAAAGTCTGGTATTTTCTTTGTCTTTAAATACTCTAAGCAAAGATTCAATACTTTGTTCAATTGCAATATCTAGCAAAAATCTTTTACCATCTATTAATACAGTTTTATCAAATATTGATATCAAAAATTTCTTGTGAGTAGAGTCAAATTCGCTATCAATCTCTCCACTATTTTGTAAATACCAAAGCACATAAGCATCTACAAATGGTCTATATGGCTCTATCATATCATCAGCTAAGTTAAAATTATTCAAAAAGGAGTCATGATATATGCCAATTTGTGGCATTAAGCCCTTAGCTGCTATTGTCCTAGCTATCTTAGATCGTACTAAAGAGTAGCCAAAATTCAACATAGAATTAATAAACCCGCCATCTCTACGCGCAAACTCATCGCCAAATGCAGATAAAAAATATATCCTAGCTCCATAAGCTTCTTTATTATCTTTATCATTTAGCAATACTTTATTGGCTAAATTTTTTAATATATCTACCGAATTTAGGCCAAATATATCTAAAAGATTTGCTTGATTATTTAGCTTAGCTTTTACTATATTTTGCCATAATATTGCTTTTGTTTGATTTTTGCATTTTAACTGAGCTCTTAAATTTAAATTACCTACAGAGTGAGTGCAAAATGGCAACAATAAAGTAGTAGGCATATGTGTTTCATCGCATATTATCAAGGTTATACCTTGCCTTGATAGGCAAGATAATAAATTTTGAGAAAAGTAGCTATGGTATGAATCCACCACAATAGAGCTAATAATATCTATAGGTATATTTATAATATCATCACTCTTTTGAAGCAATAAATTTGAGTTTTTAATGCTTAATTTAGAATCACTACTCACATAAATATTTAGCTTTTGTGCCACCTATTTATCCTTATTATTTATCTCATTTTGAATTATCTGTGCTGCCTCTTTGGTAAAGTTTTTACCATTTCTATATACATTGCCTAATATATCTATATCAAGTCGCTCTATAGAACTACAAACATGTGGTGCTATCTTTCTATTTTTATTGTCATTAATTAAAGGATGGCTTACATCAAAATCAACATTAGATATATTAATACCATCTATATATCTTATATACTCTTTTTTGCCTTTAGTATATAAAATAAGATCATTTTTATACAGAGTCATTACATACTCAAATCCATTATTACTTTTTTGATGATTAGTATGTTTTTCTCCTCTTTTTAAAATATCAATTACAGCACTTTTATCATCTTTGATATCATCTCCACTATATACTACGCCTACATGGTATATTCCATCTTTTTTATAGATTAGATATCTATCTTGTCTATCTAAATTTGCCACTCCGCCACGCACATATCGCATTCTATTGTCATATTTACTTAGAATACTTATTTTAGCCTTATCAAGACTTTTGCCATGAAAATATATATTTAATCCATCTTCATCATTGTTTTTAAGCATAGAGTATAACTCTTTGTTTCTGCTATCTTTGTCTATTAAATTTTCAATAATAGATTTATTTTCCTTCTTTTCCTTCTTTTCCTTCTTTTCCTTATCTTCCTTAACTATTTTAGAGATAACATCTTTTACGCTTACTCTCTTTATTATATATAGATTATCTACATTATTTTTTATTAGATATTCAAATTCAGATTTATCTTTTAATCTTCTATAATTGCCATTTTCTTTTAATCTAATTGAGCATATTGTATCTTCATGAACGCT
>JAFVMP010000135.1 GCA_017506845.1 Campylobacter sp. | reverse complement strand
TCAAATCTAGTTGCGATAATATTTATATCTGAATTTAGCGCATCTTTGGCAGTAATTAGTTTATTTGATTGTTTGAGTGAATCGGTATAAACTTTAAGATTACTAAGTAGCGAGCTAATATCATGTAGATTTTTGTAGATTTCTAGATATCTTAAAATTGCAAAATTCCAAGTATAATATATAATAAGAAGTAGTAAATTTTAATTTTTATGAGTGTGTTCTGGTTACAACTGCTGAAGTAACTTATGTTAGTGTAGATGAAAAAGGTAATAAAAATTAATAGATAAAGATTTAAAAAGATTGCATGGATTTTAAGAGTATTATGCCTCGTTTGAGGCATAATAGCTATTTTTTACAACTTTTTTTGCCTATTAGTGAGTATAATGGGCAATATCCATATACTGCAGTAAGCAAAGGAACAAGTCCGATTAACCACCACCAGCATTGGCATACAAATCCAAATACAAAAAATATTATAGCTGCTATTATTAGTCTTATAGTTTTATCTAAGTTACTCATATTATATCCTTTTTTATTTTTAAGCTTTAGCATGTATCATAGCTTGCATAACCATAGGCTTCATTAAATATACCTTAACAGCCCAGTTTAGCCAACTTTCTCTTGTAGAACCCATACATTCTAATGTTGGTGCAGCTCCTTTATAATTAAACTCAACCATAACAGCCTTACCATATCTAGTAAGTAGCGGACAAGCTGTATAGCCATCAAATTTAGCCTCTAAAGGTTCATTTTTTAAGTGAGATAATATATTTGCACCTACAACTGGATATTGTTTGCGTATACTTGCTCCTGTTTTGCCTTTTGGTACTCCAGCGCAATCTCCTAGTGCAAATATATTTGGATATTTTTTGTGTTGTAATGTATATTGATCAACATCAACCCAATTGCCAGCTACATCGCCTTTGCTTGTGTTTAAACCAGCTTGAGTTATAAAATCAGCACTTTTCATTCTAGGCACTACAAATAGATAATCATATGGTATTTCTACTCTCTCTTTTGCTGTTTTTTGTATCGAGTCTTGAGTATAAGGCATTAGTTTGTCAAATTTAGCTATTTGATTTATTGTATCAACTTCTACTAAAAGGTGGCGTGTTTTATACTCCATATCTCTTTGTATATATATTTGTTCAATCATCTTAGCGTGTAGTGGGCTTGAGAGCATATTTGCACCACCTGTACATAGTATAGTTTTTAAAGATTTTTGGTTATTTTTTTGACCTAAATCATTTAATAACATATTTACCTTTTTATTTGCTCCGCCGCATTTTGATGGTGTATTTGGCTCGGCAAATAGAGCATTACCGCCATTTTTAACCAATTCTTGAATAAATTTATTTGCTTTTGTTGCTCCATTTGGAGTATATATACTAGTAATTTTAGAATTAGGGTCTTCTATAATATCGGCATTTAAACCTTTTACACTTTGAAAATCATAATATACCCCAGTAGAGATTATTAAATAATCATATTTATGGATATTGCCATCATTTGTTGTAAGTGAATTATTGTTTGGATCTACACTTTGTACATTTTGTTTTATCCATTTTACTTTTTCATGTATTAGATCTGCTTTATCATATTTTGTATCTTTGGTAGTATAAACACCAGCAGCAATTAGCGTAAATCCAGGCTCATAATGCATTGTTTGATTTGCATCATATAAGGTAACATTTGCTTTTGGCATTATATCTATTAGATGAGCACTCATTGTGATACCGCCAAGTCCAGCTCCTATGATAGCTATATTTGGAGATAAATCACTTGTAGCTTTGGCTTGTGTAGGTATAGTAATAGAAGTAGCTGCTAAGGCAGAACCTAAGGTAAATATTTTTAGAGCGTCTCTGCGGGATTTTTGAATTTCGTTCATAATATATCCTTTATTAGGGAAATAGATATTATGATTATATATAGATTTTCTATTTTTATCAGTGATAAAGTCACAAAAGATTATAAATTTAAAATAATTATTTTCCCGCGCTCTAATTTTATTAGATTCTCTTTTTCCATATCTTTTAAAATTCTTGATACAACCTCTCTTGCAGTGCCTAAATGGCTAGCAAGTATTTCGTGGGTAATTTGAATTTGATTATTTGTAGCATTTTGTTTAAGAAAATCAATAATCCTTTGTGTAATTGGCGTAAATAGAGCTTGTGTCATAACTTTAATAGCACTAGCTAATCTTATAGATAAAAGCTCTACTACAAAAGATGCTATTGATGGATATTTATCTTTTAATACTGAAAAGTAGCTAGAGTGTAATAAGAGTATTTTTGTATCTTTATTTGCTTGTAAATTTAATTCAAGTTGCAAATTATCAGTTATACAATTAGCACAAAGAATGCATTCATCTCCAGAGTTAAGATTAAATACTGTTATCTCTTTTCCTGTTGTAGATATTGCATATGCTCTTAAATTCCCTTTTAATACATATATAAAACCTTGACAGCTATTTTTATTGACTATTACATCATCGCCTTTTTTAAATTCCATTATTTTAACATTTGAACTAACGGTATCTAAATCTTCTTTAGACAAATTAAATTTTTTAAATTTATCTATAAACTGCTCTATATCTTTTTTCATTTGGTAACTTTATCACTGAAAATTTGCATTATTTTATCTATAATTCCTTAAAAATATATAAGGATATAAGAAGATGAATAGGCGTAATTTTTTAAAATTTACCCTTATAACTAGCGCTACACCACTTTTAGCTGATCAAGAAATATCAAGGCAGAATTCTCAGATGATGAGTATAATAGATCTTGATTTATGCGATGGGTGCGAAGGTTTTGAAGTGCCAAAATGTATAAGCGCTTGCAAAGCACATAATAAAGATAAATTCCCAGATCCTAAAAAGCCTATAATGAATTATTGGCCTCAAAAAAAATATGAAGATTATAGTGACAAAAAAGATATTATAGATAGATTAACCCCATATAATTGGACATATGTTCAAAAGATAGAGATAAATGGTAAAAAGATAAATATACCAAGACGCTGTATGCATTGTGATAACCCTCCATGCCAAAAATTATGCCCTTTTGGCGTTATAAGCAAAGATAAATATGGAGCTGTAGATATTGATAAGGATTTTTGCTTTGGCGGTGCTAAATGTAGAGATGCTTGTCCGTGGCAGATACCGCAGCGTCAAGCTGGAGTTGGATTATATTTAAATATAGCACCAAAATTAGCAGGTGGCGGTGTAATGTATAAATGCGATATGTGTAAAGATCTGCTAAATAAAGGCGATAAGCCAGCATGTCAAAATCAATGTCCAAAAAAAGCTATAAAATTTGCTCCAAAAAATGAGATAATGAGTATAGTAAATAAAGAAAATAGGCATATATATGGATTAAAAGAAAATGGTGGAACATCTACAATATACTTAAGTAGTGTAGATTTTGAATCTATAAATGAAGCAATAACAAAAAAATATGAAAATTTAACAAATAAAATAGGCAGACCTCATATGGCTAGAGTAGATAGTCCATTACAAAAGAGCGAAAATTTAGCTATGGCTGTAATGATTACTCCACTAGCTGCAATAGGTGCTGCAACGATATCTGCTATAAAATGGAATAAAAAGGATAAATAATGAAAATATATAGACAGAGTTTGCAAAATCGTATTATACATTGGGGAGTTGCTATATCTACTTTTGGACTTATTTTAACTGGAATATTTCAAATGCCAGTGGCTAAAAGATATGGCGTAGCAAATATATGGGAATGGAGTGGCGAGTATTTTGAAGGTCTAGTATTGCATTATATCTTTGCTATAGGGCTTATATTTTTTGGAGTTTATCATATAGTTTATCATAGTTTAAAAAAAGAGTTTGATATCATACCTAAAAAGGGAGATATAAAAAATAGTTATTTGGTTATAAAATCTATGATAACAAAAGATCAAGAACCGCCAAACCAAAAATATCTACCAGAACAACGCTTAGCATATATAGCAATTGCTTTTACGCTTTTTATACTAGTATTTACAGGATTAATAAAAACATATAAGAATTTATTAGGATTTGATATAGCAAATTGGGCATATTTTTGGGCGGCACAATTGCACAATTTGGGTATGATACTTATCATAATATTAATTATTGTCCATTTAGCAGCCTTTATACCTAAAATTAATCGCTTTTTGCTTATTTCAATGTTTAGTGGTAAGGTAGATGCAAAATACACATTAAAGCGTCATCAATTGTGGAAAGAGGGTATAAAAGAGGCTAATAAAGTATTAAAAAATGGCAAGGATAAAAATGAGTAGAATAAGCAATTTTCCTATTATGTTTTTTGCCATTATAATGGGATTTGGCGGGTTTAGTATGGCTATAAGAAAAGTCAGTGTAGTATTTGAAATTAATAGTTTATATTTTGATATATTTAAAATTATTACATCTGCTATTTTTTTATTGGTTGTATTGTTGTATGCTATTAAAATATTTATAAATATCGATGAAGTAAAAAGTGAATTTAATCATCAAATAAGATTAAATTTCTTTGGTGCGATACCTATATCTTTTTTAATTTTAGCCAATCTATGGCAAAAAAGTATTGTATATGAGTGGTTGTTTTATAGTGGTTTAATATTGCAAACCTATATAACTTTTAGGGTTATTGCATTTTGGATTAATAAGAATTTAGAGATCAAGCACTCCAATCCAGCTTGGTTTATACCAGTAGTAGGTAATTTAATAGTTGTTATATCATCAGATAAAAACTATGAATGGTTATGGTATTATTTTAGCATAGGGGTATTTTTTTGGATTATTTTATTTTCTATAATGTTTTATAGGATATTATTTCATGAGCAGCTAGCACAAAAATTTATGCCTACACTATTTATTATGATAGCTCCTCCAGCTGTTGGATTTTTAGGATATTATAAGCTTGTAGGATTTGATGTTGCTGCTAATATTATGCTTAATCTTACTATATTTTTTAGTTTTATGGTGATTTATATGTATAAAAATTTTTTAAAACTTAAATTTTTCTTATCATGGTGGGCATTTATTTTTCCTAGTGCTGCAGCTTCTATGGCGATTTTAGAGGGTTATAATATTAATAACAACATAGCTTTTCTCTATATAGGAATGACTATTTTTATCTTGCTTT
>JAFVMP010000134.1 GCA_017506845.1 Campylobacter sp. | reverse complement strand
CTCATAAAACATTTTAATAACTTTTGACATATCTCTCTCCTAAAATTATTTTCTATTTGGCGCAGCTTTTGCCTCTGCACTATCTGGATAGGCTTGCTTTAATGCTTTATAAAATTTATTAGCACTTTTTGTATCGCCTATCTTATCAAAACTGATTGCCGTATGATATAATAACTTTGGCATATAATTACCCTTTTGGCTAATTGCTACACTCTTTTCATAATATGGCACGGCAGTTTTATAGCTTTTGTTAAAATATTCAATCTCGCCAAGCATAAAATTTGAGTAGGCTGGCTTATAGTTTTTACTAATTAAATGAGTGAAGCACTCACTAGCTTTTTTATATTCCTTAGCTTTATAGGCCTTATCAGCCATTATTAAAATCTCAGAAGCTGGCATATCATCAAGTTTTAAATTTGATTTTGTCTCTTTATTTTGAGATGTTTGCTCTTTAACTTCTTTGTTTACAGCTTTTTTATCTTCAGATTTTGTTTGAGCTTTTGGCTGAACAGTTGAAGTCTCTTGATGTTTGCTATCTATTAAAGCAGTTAGCTCACCAAGTGCTTTAGTAATATTTTTAACATCTTCATCATGCTTAGTTTTATTTGCTTTGATCTGCGATTTTAAATTTGATATATCTTTGGCGGTAGTAGTTTTTTGCAAATTTAGGCTATTTTCTAGCTGAGTTACTCTGCTTTCAATTGCTAAAATTCGCTGATTTATACCATCTAAAAGGCTTTTAACACCTTCGATATTCTCCTGAGCTAGAGCCACATCAGATTGCATTGAACCTATATTTTGATCTAGTCTATCTACCTTTTTTTTATTATTTAATAAAACCTTTTCACTTTCTGTAAGGCCATATGGATTTTCTTTATTTATATTACCTGCATCGAATACTGAAACTTCAGCAAATATAGAAGTTGCAGCCAAAACGGCTGCAACATGGATAAATTTTTTCATTTATTAGATAAAATTATGGAAGTAGTCTAAATTCATCACGACGATTTTGAGCATCGCAAGATTTTGTTTTTTCAGTACATACAGGTTTGCTCTCACCATTGCTGGTAATTTCGATTCTATCTGCAGCGATACCTTGTGCTATTAAAGCATCTTTAGCAGCTTTTGCTCTTTTTACACCTAAAGCGTAGTTATACTCATCACTACCCCACTCATCACAGTTGCCTTCTACCATTACTTTGTAGTTGCCAGCTTGATTAAAAATAGAAGCGTTTTGATTAATTACGCTTTGCATATCTGGACGAATGCTAAATTTATCAAAATCAAAATATACATTTTGAACTTGAGCTTGTAATGAATTTAATCTCTCAGCAGCGCTGATAACGCCTTGATTAGCTTTATTTGCGTCTGCACTCATATCTACCTCTGGAGATTTTGAGCTACAACCAGCCATAAATAGAGCCGCAGCAACAGTAGAAACTAGGACTAATTTTTTCATCTCATTCCTTTTTAAAAAAATTTTTGGCGAATTATAGCATAAATATTCAAATTTTAGATATAAATTTAATATTTATTACCAATCAATTGACTGTAATTTACCAATTTTTAAAGGGAACTGAAAACTGCGGTTTTCATTAACCCTAATAATTCCAACTAAACTACTTCCATTAATATTTTTGATAAATACAATGCTTCCACCATCACTAGAAAATCTTGGATAAGTATTAACTCCGCCTGCTGTAAGTTGTCTAATATAGTCGCTTTGTGTTGAAATTAAATATAAATTAAAAGTTTTTTGCTCATATTCATTTGCACTCTCACGACTTGAATATACCACATAATTATCAAAAGTACTAATTGAGTTATTATTTTTACCATGAAATACCATCTGTTCAACTAACCCATTACCATCAAGACTAGTAGAAAATATATTTGGATATCCCATTCTATCACTGACAAACACTACTTTAGTATCATTATCTACAAAATTACCATTAACATCGATTCCACTAAATGTAGTAATTCGTTTTAAGTTTTTAGTAAATATATCATATAGATAGATATCACTTTGATCATTTGGTGCCATTGTTAAAAGCAATTTAGTACCATCACGACTGACATCGCTTGCTACAATCATACCGCTACTTTGAGTGATTTTACTCTTTTGTTTAGTATGTAAATCAAATTTAAAAAGAGTCGGAGTTAAATTTACATAAGATGTGTAATAAAAAGCACTTTGATCATCATTTGCCCATTTTGGAAAGATATTTAATCCACCGCTAATTATAATTTTTTGATATGTAAGCGTATAATCTGCTACTACAATATTGCTCTTACCAGGTGTTGTATATTGAGAGAATATAATAGATTTATCCATCCACTCAATTGGAGATAAATTTAGATTTCTAGCAAGTTCTACAATACTTTTATGCGCTAAAAATGGAAATTTATCCACGCTTTGGATATACTCACCACTAAATCTTATCTGATTATTTTTAGCATTTAACACCTTAACTTTTAGACTTAATTGATTACCTAACTGAGTTAGAGCATATCTGTATATCAAATCAGCATTTTGCTCGCTAGTAAGGATTGCGCTATCATTAAAATCACTAGTATAATACTTATCTAAGACCTCAAATGCTGAACCAACCTTTAAATCCCCTACGATAAGCTTAAAAAATTTATCTTGCAATGCTCTATTACCAAAATTTTGCGTGGCATCTTGAACTATAATTTTTGGCAATACAAGCCCCTTATTTACAATATCGACTCTACCATCTGCAGCTATTAACCCAATACAGATCATAAATAACAAAAATAGCTTTTTCACTTTTACTCCGTTTCTATTAAATCAATTAAATTTATATCCAATACAGTAGCATCTTTACTAGGCGGAACTGGAAAGTCTATAGCTTTTAACTGCTCTAAAAACTCCCTAACCTTGCTATTAAATGCACTATTTAATGAATACTCGTCTATATGATAGCTTAGTTTTCCAAATTTATCTATAATAATTTTAACCTTAGCATTATTGTTTGTATCTGCTTTGTAGCGCACCCATCTATTTTGAATAATCTCTACTATATCGCCCATATATTTATTATATACGCCTGTCATTGATGATTTTGGTGCTTTTTTATCTATATCTTTTTGGAGTGAAGCGATAATATCAGCTGCGCTTTTTGAATTAGATTTTGTCTCGCTTTTAACATTGCTTTGAACTGCTTGAGTTGTCTGTGGAGTAATATCTATAGGTGCAGCCTCGCTAAAAAGATCGCTTAAATTTACACTTGGTCTATCTTGTTTTTGTGACACAATATCTTTATTTGTTGTCTCTTGTTTTAATTCTAAAGGTGGTTCTATTTGCTTTTCAATTGTAATTTCTTCTATTTTTTGTTCATTTTGCTCAGGCGCTTTGATACTTTGGCTAATATCTGATTCTACTACAAAAACATCCATAAATGCGTCTTTGTCATTTGTATATTTTATGCTCTCTTCATATCTACTGAGTTTAAAAAATATAAAAAATATAATGAAAAAATATAATATTACAGAACACCAAAAAGCACCTGTAGTGTTATATGAGATTCCAAATTTACTATTCATTAACCATTTGTTTCTAAGGCAACCTTAGAAAAACCTGCATTTTTCATACTTTTTAAAACAAACATAACATCATTGTATATTAATCTTTTATCAGCTTTTATATATACTGGCGAATTTTTGTCATACTTTTTAGATAATAACACTAAATTATCGCTAAGTTCATTTAAAGACATTTTAGATTGATCAATATATACCTGTCTTTGACTATCAATTCTAACCGTTAAACTTTTTAGCTCTTGGCTTAATACTTTAGATTTTGAACCATCTGGCAAACTAATTTGCTCTTCATATATAATAGCTGGAGTTGTAACCATCAAAATAGCTAGCAAAACCAGCATAATATCAACTAAAGGGGTAATATTTAATTCTGGATTTTCATCAAAATTTATCATCTATTTACTACTAAGCAATAAATTTGTTTCTCTTTGTATAAGACTTATTAATTCATAAGCTTTACGCTTTATCAATAGATTAAAACTATAAGCTGGAATAGCTACAAATATCCCACAACCAGTAGCAACTAAAGCTTCTGAAATAGCTGGCGCAATAACTGAAAGAGATGCTGCACCACTACCTTGACCAAGTGCTGCAAATGTCTCTAATATACTAATAACAGTCCCAAAAAGCCCTATAAATGGTGAAGTAGATGCGATAATTGCAAGAGTTGTAAGGCCACTTGTAGAGTTGGTTTGAGCTAGTGATATAAAGACTTCTAGACGTTCTTTGCTTAAATTTGATTGTGGGCATTTTTTTAAAACTGAATCTGTATTTTCAAGCTTATTTCCAAGCAAGATCGCCTCCAAAGATTGCTTCTCTCTTTTAATCCAGCGATTAAGTCCATTATATCTTGAGAATAAAATAGTAAAACTAATAACAAAGTAGAGTGACAACCACGCAAGAACGACGATTGTCACCAAGCTACTTTTAGATAGATAACTTATAAGAAGTTCTATAGACTCCACTTATCTAACCCTTACTGAACTATCAATCTTAGATAATGCAGTAGCTAAGATTCCATTGCTATCATGCATTTTTCTTACAAGAGCTTTAGCGTTTTCTATAGATTTAGCAATCTCACTTTCACTATTGCCACTTACATGTACAGCACCATCAACTAAGATACTAATTTTGTTTTCATCGATCTTAGCATAACCCCAATCAATAGCAACTGCGTCATGACTTCCATCTAGATTTTCTATATCTACTACGCCAATTTTAAGCAAGGAAACCAAAGAGGCGTGGCCTGGCAAAACGCCAAACTCGCCATCTGCACCAGGAAGGACTACCATTTTAGCATCATTAGAAAATATTAGCCCTTCTGGGGTGACTATTTCTAAATGTATTGTATTCATATAGCTTCCTTTTTAGCTTACGCTTTCATCTTTTCAGCTTTAGCGATAGCCTCATCAATATTTCCTACCATGTAAAATGCATTTTCAGGTAGGTGGTCATATTTACCTTCTAATATACCTTTAAATCCAGCGATTGTCTCTTCTAAGCTTACATATTTACCAGGACTACCTGTAAATACTTCTGCAACGAAGAATGGCTGAGATAGATATTTTTCTATCTTTCTAGCTCTATCGACAGTTAATTTATCTTCTTCGCTTAGCTCATCCATACCTAAAATCGCAATAATATCTTGCAAGTCTTTATATTTTTGCAATACTGCTTGAACGCCACGAGCAATTCTATAGTGTTCTTCACCTAAAATTTGTGGGTCTAGCATTCTAGATGTTGAATCTAGTGGGTCAACTGCTGGATAAATACCTTTTTCAGCAATGGCTCTATTAAGAACTGTTGTAGCATCAAGGTGAGCAAAAACAGTCGCAGGAGCTGGGTCAGTAAGGTCATCTGCAGGTACATAAACAGCTTGAACTGATGTAATAGAACCTTTTTTAGTTGATGTAATTCTCTCTTGCAATTTACCCATTTCACTAGCAAGTGTAGGTTGATAACCAACCGCACTTGGAATACGTCCAAGAAGTGCTGACATTTCTGAACCTGATTGAGAAAATCTAAAGATATTATCAATAAACATAAGAACATCTAGTCCCATCTCATCACGGAAATACTCAGCCATTGTTAGACCAGTTAGAGCGATTCTGTTTCTTGCCCCTGGTGGCTCGTTCATTTGACCATAGCATAGGGCAACTTTATCTAAAACGCCCGATTCTTTCATTTCATTATAAAGGTCATTACCTTCACGAGTTCTCTCACCAACACCAGCAAATACTGAGTAACCACTATGTTTAAATGCAACATTGTGAATAAGTTCCATAATAATAACTGTTTTACCAACGCCAGCACCACCAAATAGACCTACCTTACCACCTTTTGCATATGGAGCTAGAAGGTCAACAACTTTAATACCAGTTTCAAAGATTTCACTTTTTGTGCTTTGCTCTTCAAACGGAGGCGGATCTCTATGGATAGACCATCTATTGTCAAATTTTTCTTCAGCACCTTCGTCTATTAAATCGCCTACAACATTAAAAATTCTACCAAGAACTTTTTCACCAACAGGTACACTAATAGGCGCGCCTAAAGCTGTAGCCTCTAGACCACGAGTTAGACCCTCACTCATATCCATAGCAATTGTTCTAACTCTATTATCTCCTAGATGTGCAGCAGTTTCTAATACTAGCTTATGCGTATTACCTTCAACAGTAAAATTTACTTCAATAGCTTCGTTAATTTTAGGTAAGTAGTCTTTGAAATCAACATCAACTACAGGACCCATAACTTGGCTAATTACACCTTTCATTATTACTCCTTATAAATTTACTTCATACTCTCAACGCCACTTATAATCTCTATAAGCTCTGTTGTGATACTCTCTTGTCTTGCTTTATTATAGGCAAGATTTAACTCTTTTACTCTAGCTTTAGCATTATTTGTTGCATTATCCATAGCCTGCATTCTAGCACTATGTTCAGCCGCCAAAGAGTCAATAAGAGCATAATACATACTATACTCAAAATACTTTCTCATAAGCTCATCGAGTATTCTCTCATCATGTTCTGGCTCAAAGTCCATAAGTGAACTATGCAATTGATTATCTTCAATCACTGGTGGTTCAACTGGAACTATGGTATTTACCCTTAGTTCTTGAGAAATCATATTTTTATAGCCATTATGAACTAAAATAACTTTATCAGTTACTCCAGCTACAAAATCAGCAATAGCTACTTTAATAACCTCTTGAGCTTTCTCATATGTAGGTGCTGAACTTACGCCACGGTAACTTTCTAAAATCTCAATACCTTGGAAATTGAAAAATTCAATACCTTTTTTACCCACAGCTCTTAAGCGAACTTTAACTTTTTTAGATTTAAACTCATCTATCATATTTCTTACAGCTTTAATAGTTGAGATATTAAAACCTCCACAAAGACCTTTATCAGCAGTAACAAAAATTATATCAACCTTTTCTACCTTAGCCTCTGTATCAAAAAATTTATTACCTTCGCCAACGATTTTAAACTTATTAATCTCATAAGCTATCTCGCTTAAGACCTCATTGATCTTTAGAGCATAAACACGAGAATGGCGAGCCGCCTCTTCTGCTTTTTTTAATTTCGCAGTAGAAACAAGCTTCATCGCTTTTGTTGTTTTTTGCGTGTTTTGTACGCTCTTGATCTTTCTTTTAATATCCTTTAAATTTGACATATTTTAGCCTTATTCAGCGCTAAATATTGCTTTAAATTCATTTAATGCTTTATCTAGTGCCTCTTCGATATCTTTATCAAGCGCTTTTTTGTTACGAATTTGTTCAAAAATATCTGGGTATTTAGCCTCGATATATGGATAAAGCTCGGCTTCAAATTTAGTAACAGCAGACACTGGAAGATCGTCTAAATATCCATTGCTTCCTGCAAAAATAATTACAACTTGATTTTCAACTGGAAGCGGGCTGTATGGTGGTTGTTTTAGAACTTCAACCATTCTTTGACCGCGCTCTAATTGCTTACGGCTGCTCTCATCTAGATCACTTGCAAATTGAGCAAATGCTTGTAATTCACGGTATTGAGCTAGGTCTAGTCTTAGAGTACCAGATACTTTTTTGATAGCTTTAATTTGTGCAGCACCACCAACACGAGATACAGATAGACCAACGTTAATTGCTGGGCGAATACCTGAGTTAAATAGATCACTCTCAAGGAAAATTTGACCATCTGTAATAGAGATAACGTTAGTTGGGATATATGCAGAAACGTCGCCAGCTTGAGTCTCAATAATAGGCAATGCTGTTAAGCTTCCTGCACCTAGTTTATCACTTAGCTTACTTGCCCTTTCAAGCAATCTTGAGTGTAGATAGAATACATCACCTGGATAAGCTTCACGACCTGGTGGACGGCGAAGAATAAGTGACATCTCACGATATGCAACAGCGTGTTTACTTAAATCATCATAGATAATAAGCGCATGACGAGAATTATCACGGAAATATTCACCCATTGTTACACCAGCATATGGTGCTAAATATTGTAAAGCAGCTGCATCGCTAGCACTTGCATTTACTACGATTGTATAATCCATTGCACCATACTCTTCAAGCTTTTTAACAACTTGAGCAACTGTTGATTGTTTTTGACCAATTGCTACATAAATACAAATTACATCTTGACCTTTTTGGTTGATAATTGTATCAGTTGCAACTGTAGTTTTACCAGTTTGACGGTCACCAATAATAAGCTCTCTTTGACCTCTACCAATTGGCACAAGAGCATCAATTGCTTTAATACCTGTTTGAAGTGGCTCATGAACAGATTTTCTAGCCATAATGCCTTTAGCTTTTTCTTCAATAAATCTAGTCTCAGTAGCATCAATTGTACCTTTGCCATCTATTGGCTCACCTAAGGCATTTACAACACGACCAATAAGTGCATCACCTACTGGAACTCTAAGAAGTCTACCAAGTCTTTTTACGCTACTTCCTTCTTTAATATCATTACAACCACCTAAAACAACAACACCAACGCTGCTCTCTTCTAGGTTTAGCGCCATACCTTTTTGACCATTTTCAAATTCAACCATCTCGCCAGCCATGACATTTTTAAGACCATAAACATTTGCCACGCCATCAGCGACTGATATAACCTTG
>JAFVMP010000133.1 GCA_017506845.1 Campylobacter sp. | reverse complement strand
CGCAATTGATCTATATTCATTTATTAAAGATGGATATGAACAACGCAGAAATGCACAAATTCAGGAGTAAGGTATGAGAAAAGTTTTTATTTTATTGTTTTTAATTTGCTCAATATCTTTTGGTATAGAGCTTAAAAGTATCGATGAGACTCTAAAGAGTGATTTTAAAAAAGCGTTAAATATAATGGCTGATAGCAAGATAAGTAAAGAGCAAAAACCGCTTGAGCTTTTTAAGCTTTTTGATGCATATTTTGATTACTCTTTGATGGCTAGATTATCGCTATCTAAGCTATATAAAACACTTAATAAAGCCGAACAAGATGAGTTTATAAAGCTTTTTGTAGCAAATTTAAAAACCTCTTTTACTCAAAAGCTTGGATATTATAGCGATCAAGAGATTGAGTTTGTAAAGGGTGAATTAACTAATAAAAATAGATACAATGTCCATGCAATTATCAAAAATAAGAGCGAGAATTACCCTTTAATTTTTAAGTTTCATCCAGCTAATGGAAGCGATTATCTAATATATGATATAGATATTTTAGGTGTAAGTATAATCCAAAGTTATAGAAGTCAATTTAGCGATTTATCACAAAGTGCTGGATTTAATGAGATAACTAAACGCCTCCAAAGTGTCTCACTTGATAACAATACAACTACTAAATGAAAAATATATTTAAACTCATAGTTGCCTTTCCTAAGGCAGTTTTAGCTATAAGTTTGGCTATTTGTCTTGGGATTGGAGTTTTTTCGTATAAATTAGAGATTGATGCATCAACTCAGACTTTGCTTTTAGAAAATGATAAAGATTTAGCCATTTGGAGAGAGATTGCTAAACGCTATGAGAGTAAGAATTTTTTAGTAATTGCCTATACGCCAAATTTAGGACTTTTAAATCAAAATAGTCTAGATAAAATCGCAGCAATTTCAAAAGAGCTTGAGAGTTTAGAAAGTGTAGATTCTGTATTTTCTATATTAAAGGCTCCTCTTTTAACAAATAATCCCAATTTAAGCATTAGCGAACTTATAGATGATGTGCCAAATTTAAGCAAAACTGGCATCGATATGGCCAAGGCCAAAGATGAGTTAATGAATAGCTTATTATATAAAAACTCATTAGTTAGTAGTGATTTTAAAACCACAGCTATTGTAGTAAATTTAAAAGATGATGAGACTTATGCCAGATTTTTAGAACAAATAGCCGCACTAAAAAATAGCACTAAAGAGCTAAGCAAAAACGAGCAAGAAGAATTAGCAAATTTAGAAATTGAATTTAAAAAATATAGAGATGTTCAGCGTATTGCTGAACACGAAAATATTGCTAAAATTAGGGAGATTATAGAGCGCTATAAGGCAGATGAGCGGCTATTTTTAGGCGGCATTAGTATGATTGCTGATGATATGGTAAGCTTTGTTAAAAATGACTTAGCAGTTTATGGAAGTAGTGTTTTAGTGCTTCTTGGGTTTTGTTTATGGTTATTTTTTAGGCAGATTAGATTTGTTGTCTTGCCTGTTATTGTTTGCTTTTTAAGTGTAATTTTAGCTAGTGGACTATTTGGGCTTTTAGGTTATGAGATTACAGTAATTAGCTCTAATTATATAGCCCTTCAGCTTATTATTACCATTTCTGTTGTTATACATTTAATCGTAGCATATCGTGAGCTGTATCTAAAACATATAAACTATACAAATGCGCAGTTAGTTTATCTTACTTTGCGTTCTAAATTTACACCTTGCTTTTTTGCGATTTTTACCACTGTGATTGGCTTTTTATCACTTTGCCTAAGCGATATTAAGCCTATTATTATGCTTGGGGCGATGATGAGTGTGAGTATCTCTATATCGCTTTTGGTTGCTTTTTTTATCTTTGGTAGTTTGCTTATGATGCTTAAGAAAAAAGAGCCAAAAATGAGCTTTGAAAAACACTTTAAATTCACACAGTGGTGTGCTAAATTTGCCATAAATCAACCAAAAATAATATATATAATTAGTTTGTTTATAGTAGTTATTGGTATTTATGGTATTAGTCAGCTTAGGGTTGAAAATAGTTTTATAGGGTATTTTAAATCAAATACTGAAATTTACCAAGGTATGAAGGTGATCGATCAAGAGCTAGGTGGAACGATTCCTTTGGATGTGATTATTAAATTTAAACCAATTGAGCAAAATAGCGATGATGAACTAGGCGAATTTGAAGATGAATTTGGCGGTAGTCAAGAGGAGCAATACTGGTTTAATACCTATAGGCTTGAGATTATTAAAAAGGTTGATAAATTTTTAAATCAGCGTGATTTTATTGGAAATGTTAGCTCGCTTGCTACTTTACTTGAAGTAGGAAAAAGTATAAATAATGGTAGGGAGCTTGATCCGCTTGCACTCTCGCTAATCTATACAAATTTACCTAATGAGTATAAGCAGCTAATCTTAACACCATATATAAATATAGAAAACAATGAGGTTAGATTTAGTATCCGTACTATTGATAGCGATCCAAATTTACGCCGTGATGAGTTTGTCAAATCACTCAAGGCCGATTTACAAAAACTATTAAAAAATGAACCAGTAGAGGTGCAAGTAGCTGGTGTGATGGTTCTATATAACAATATGCTTCAAGCTCTATTTAGCTCTCAAGCTGATACATTTATATTTGTAGTTTTGGCACTATTTTTGGTTTTTGTAGTAATTTTTAAAAGTATTAAGCTATCACTAATTGGAATTATTGCCAATCTTGTTCCTTTGTGTGCTGTATTTGGCATAATGGGGATTGTAGGAATCCCACTTGATATTATGAGTATTACAATTGCTGCTATTAGTCTTGGAATTGGGGTTGATGATATAATTCATTATATTCATAGATTTAAAAATGAAAACCGTACGCATACTATCTCTAGTGCAGTAAAGCGTTCACACGCAAGTATTGGTTATGCTATGTATTATACATCATTTGCGATATTTTTAGGCTTTAGCGTGATGAGTCTTAGTAATTTTTGGCCGACTATTTACTTTGGAATTTTGACAGATTTGGTTATGTTTATGATGTTGCTTGGAGCTTTGATACTGCTTCCAGCGATGATTGTTTCATTGTATAAAAGATAATTAGAGGCAAAGCCTCCAATTATCTTTATTTATTTAAAAGAATATTTATAAACTCTTGCTCATTTAATCTATTTTTAGCGATAAATTCCCTAATATTTATATCTTCAAATTTAATATTCTTACTATTTAAATAGCTATTTAATACTGTTTTATCGCTATTTAAAAGAGTTATAGCATTATTTAGATTAGTACTCATAAAACTATTATATAACTCTTTTTGTTGGTTTTTTTGCATATTTGATGAAGTAGGGATAAAAATCATAAATGCTACTGCTACTGCTATGCTAAGGGCGATAAAGCCAAGCTTTTTGCCTGTAAAATATTTTTTAAATGCAGCAAAATTGACAACTATATGTAGCGCGCACGCAAGCACCATTACTATACCTATATATTCATGAATTGTCTTAATATTATGATTTTTAAAATCAAAAAACATAAGAGCACCAGTGGCTCCAACAAGAAAAAATGTAGCTATTGTAGTAGTTGTAGCTATTGGTCTAGAGATTTTCATATTTTATCCTTTTGGTTAAATTTGGTAAATTATTACAAAGGAGTGTTAAAAAGATGTGAATTAATATTATTGGATAAAATTTAATTTAAAATATGCAAAAATGAGTAAGCGCTATTTACTCCATCAGTGTGCAAAGCATACCACAAGGCTCGTTTTTCTTGCTCAATGCTATTTACCGCACCGCTAAAAACTACATCGCACTGTACGATATGAATGTTGATATTTGTGCTATCAATGAGCGGATCAGCTATTAAATCAGTTTTAATTTTAGTTAGCAATACTAATTCATCAAAGAAGTGACATGCGTTTGGTGTTTTGAAATTTATATATGTTTTAATATGATTTATACCCATTGTATCACGAGCTAAATTGATCAGTTCTATTTTATCATCCATTGTAGCAACCTCTCCAATTAGCAATACTTCGCCCCATTGAGAGACTATATCTAGATGAAAATTGCTTAAATTTGCACTAGCTAGGATTTTGGCTTGAAGTTTTTTTTGTATTACATTATCTTTTATTATTGTGTAGATTCCTCGTTCATCTTTGTTAATAGTATAGGCATCATATATTGAAGTTAAATTAAATAGTGGCGATTTAAAAGTGCAGCCACTTAGAATAATGCTAGCAAAAATCATATAAAATATAAATTTCATTGGATAATTTTATCTAAATTTCAACAAAATATCTCTTAAAAACTTTTAAAAATATATATTTAGCTTGAATTTATTAAAATTTCGATAAAATCTAGCCTTGCATTATGTAAATTTAGTGATGCCAAAGGTTAGGTATATGCGATACGGCAAAGTTTTTCTTGCTTCTGGACTATTTAGAAGAGCTAT
>JAFVMP010000132.1 GCA_017506845.1 Campylobacter sp. | reverse complement strand
GGTATAATTTCAAACTAAAAAGGGACGGCGATGCTGAACATACGCTTGATTTTAAGGCAAATCTTAGTGGTGGCGATATGAATATTTACGTTGGTGTCGACGGTGAAAAAGACTTCTTACAAAGGAGCTAGCTCTTAAAACTAAAGAGATATTTATAGAGGTTATAATAGCTGCAAATGTAGAAGAGGGTGTTTTAGAACTTTATAGTGATAAAAAGCGTACTAAAATCTTTACCCAAAATAATAAATTCTTAGTAACATCTGGCCATAAATGGGACTTTAAGCATATTGATGGCGGATTTGTATTTCAAGAAAAAGATAGCCTAAGTGATAGCGAAGTAGATAACGCACAGCAAGTTACTACAAAGGCAGCAAATCCAGATGAGATAAACGACCTTAAAATTGCATGGAAAATTGCAGCTTTAACTAAATCAAA
Source organism: Campylobacter sp. (assembly GCA_017506845.1). Lineage (GTDB taxonomy): Bacteria > Campylobacterota > Campylobacteria > Campylobacterales > Campylobacteraceae > Campylobacter. Next base: position 5,229 of record JAFVMP010000132.1, on the reverse strand, counting down.
CTGCGTGGTTTATGTCAAAGATAGCACTCTTTTAGCAATTGGTATGGGTATGACTAGCAGGGTGGATGCGGCTCGTGCTGCAGTAGCTAAAGCTAATGATATGGGTATAGATCTAAAAGGTTGCGCATTAGCTAGTGAGGCATTTTTCCCATTTGCTGATAGTATAGAGATAGCAGCAAGTGTTGGCGTTGCAAATGTGATTCAACCAGGTGGTTCAATTCGTGATGAAGATGTAATAGAAGCAGCTAATAAAGCTGGTATGAGTATGTATTTTACAGGTATTAGACACTTCTTGCATTAATTTAATTTGGGTCAAATTCGACCCAAGTTTGCCTATTTTAGGCGAAAATTATCTTATTAAACTTCTAGTAAGAGTTAAAGATGTATAATTTCATTATATTTTATTCAAGGTGAGACAAAATGATTAATACCATAGGTAAGAAAATAGTTCTCAGTATTATTGCTGTGCTATTTATTAGCTTTGTAGTTATGCAGTTTATTATCATAGCTCAGTTTAATAACTCATCTACACAGATTACTAAAGATAGCTTAAATATGCTAAGCTCGTCGATATTTCAAACAGTTCAGACTGCGATGAATACAGGCGACCCACAAATTATAGAAAAATCAGTTCATGATGCAAGTTTAATTAAAGGCGTAGCATCTTTAAATATTTATCGTTCTGATGTTGTATCTGAAGGGTTTGGATTAGATAAGGTGGTGCCTAAGGATAATATTATCAAAGAGCAATTTATAAATCCAAAAAATTATACAGAGACTATCAAAACCGAAGATGACCATCAATTAAGATTAGTTACTCCAATTATTGCTAAGAGCGAATGTTTAGCTTGTCATGCTTTATCTAAAGAAAATGATGTTTTAGGCGTGATGGATTTATCATACTCATTAAATGCTATGGATAAAGATTTACGAGATAAGAGTGTTATGTTCTTTTTAATCTTTACTATTTCACTTATTTTAACTGCTATTATTGTTTTGGTTGTACTTCGCAAGGTTGTTATTGCTCCAGTGTTGGAGTTATTAAACCGTGCTAAGGATTTAAGTAGTGGCGATGGCGATTTAAGTGCTAGAATTGCAGTAAAGAGCAATGATGAGATTGGTCAGACTTGCCAGCATATTAATGTATTTATAGAGAAAATTCAAGACATAGTCAAAAAAGCTCAAAATAGCGCAAGAAGTGTAGAAAATCAGACAATAACGCTAAATAATAATGCTTCTATATTACTTAATAGCACAGAAGACGGCAAAGCTCAAGCAGCAGATTCATATGCAGTAAGCAAGAGTATATCTGATGAGTTAGAGATGTCAACAGATAAATCAACTAAAGCCGCTGGAGCAAATAAACAATCATTTGATGAGCTTGAAGAGATGATCCTTTCTCTTAGTCAGGTAGTAACTCGTCTAAATGAGGCTAATGCTAAAGAACAAGAAATAGCCCATAAAACAGTAAGCGTAGTAAGTCAAACTGAGGATATGAAAAAGGTATTAGACATCATAGGCGATATAGCTGATCAAACAAATTTACTTGCTTTAAATGCAGCTATAGAGGCAGCTCGTGCTGGAGAGATGGGAAGAGGTTTTGCAGTGGTTGCTGAAGAGGTTAGAGTCTTAGCTGAAAAGACCAATGAATCCTTAAGCGGTATAAACTCTAATGCTCAAAATATGATAGAATCTACTAGGGAGTTAGGTGTTTCGCTTAATGAAAATGCTAAAAATATTGCACTTATTAGCACAAGTGCAAATGAGTTAATGGATAGAGCTAGATCAACCCAAAAAGCTACAAGCGAATCTATGCAGATAGTTCAAGAGGTATCATCGATGGCTATAGAGATTAATAAAAAGATAAAGACTCTACTAGATCAGTCTGAAAGCTCTGTAGAAGCATTTGATAATAATGCTAAAATTGCACATCAATTCTTAGATGTCTCAACTAGTCTAAAAGATGTATCTACCAGATTAGAAGATGATCTAAATAAATTCAAAACCTAATTCTAGCTACCCAAGTGGTGGCTAGAATTATAGCTTTTTTTTAACTTAAATTTAATTATAATTAATAATTCAAAGTTACAATTCCAATTTAAAAATATTAAGGATTTGATTAATGAAAAATATGGGCGAACCAAGGATAAAAATCGTCGCTATGCCAAGCGATACAAATCCAGCTGGCAATATATTTGGTGGATGGATTCTTTCTCAAATTGACCTTGCTGGGGCTATAGCTGCTAGAGAGTTAGCACCTATAAGGGTTGTAACAATCTCAATGAAAGAGGTAATTTTTAAAGAGCCAGTATTTATTGGGGATATTGTTAGTTGCTATGCAAAAATAACTCAAGTAGGTCAAACATCTATAACAACAGTGGTAAAAGTAGTAGTTCAAAGATTAAATTCGCAAGGATTTTGTGAGTGTGTTCCAGTTACAACTGCCGAAGTAACTTATGTTAGCGTAGATGAAAAAGGTAATAAAAAATTAATAGATAGTGATTTAAAAAGATTACACGGATTTTGATCAATAGGCCAAATTTGAGATTTTAGGTGCTCAAATTTGGCTTTAAATTTATTATTATTTACTCTGCATTTTATTGCAAATAGGTGAAATTTGCCACTATCTTAATTAGATTAAATGAATTGATATTTTGTAAAAAGTATGTTTTTATAAATTTAACTTATTTTAAGAAAAAAGATATTTTTTGGTAGATAAATAGTAATGCAAGTAGCACAAAAGATAAACAATGCCATTTATCAGGGCTACAAAATAAGAGCAAAGCTAACTTGTTTTTTGTAGAAGTTAGATTGTAGCTAAACTAGTTTTTGCTATATCTGTAAAAATTTTCATTTGCTTTAAAATAAATTCACCGCTAAATTCTCCAGCTAAATTTAAACTTATAAAGATATAATATAGCTATCAAAATACTATATTTATATTCCAAAGGCAGACAAATGGCAATTTTCCAAGTAACTAACATAATTAGCACCCTAGAAAAGCTCCCACTCAAAAATAGCTACATTTATTATATTGCCAATCTTGATGATTTAAGCGATATAATGAGCCACGGCATTAGCGCTATCTCCACTGACCCAAAGCGCTCCCACGCTGAGCCGATATATGGCAAGGCAATTAGTGAATATGTAAGCCTATACTTCAACCCACGCAACGCCGCTTTATACTCAGCACAAAAGAGTTACGGAAGCAAGATTATAATCCTACAAATTCACAAAACTGCTCTACTAGCTGATGGAGTGATATTTACTAACGCTAGTGCCACTGCTGCTAAATATGAATGTGCAAATGAGCTTAGCGACTTGCTAAATACGCAGTTTATCAGCTGGAGTGAGGTGATGTCAAAAGGCTGGAACCACGCCAATAAATCCATCAAGCAATCTAAAAGAGATAAAATGATGGCCGAGGCACTTGTGCCTACGCATTTGCCAATTGATATGATAGCTGGTATCATCTGTCAAGATAGCTTTATAGCTAAGAGTATTGCTAGTGATTACAATATCACAGCTGTAGCGGATATGGAGTATTTCTTTCCTATTAAGCTATATGCACCACAAAGCAAAGATGAGCTAGCAAATTTGATTGATGATGAAGATATATATTTAGGCGATATAGATACTAGCGATATAACTGATATGAGTAATTTGTTTTATGAGAGTGAGCGCGAAGATTTTAGCGGCATAGAGAATTGGGATGTAAGCAGTGTAACTAATATGAGTGATATGTTTGCTGGTTGCAAAAATTTCAATCAACCGCTTAATAGCTGGGATGTAAGCAGTGTAACTGATATGAGTTATATGTTTGCTGGTTGCTATGATTTCAATCAACCACTTGATAGCTGGCTCATAAACAACCCAAACGCTGATAAGATAATAAATGAAATTTATGGTTATGACACATTTGAAAAAGCTAGAGCAACTATCAAGCCAATCAATGGCAAATATCACCCTAAATACAAATGGCAGCTAAAATTATTGACTCTAGATAATAGTTTAAATTTAGGCGATATAGATACTAGCGCTATAACTGATATGAGTGAGTTATTTTATGGGAGTGAGCGTGAAGATTTTAGCGGTATAGAGAGCTGGGATGTAGGCAGTGTAACTGATATGGGTTGGATGTTTGTTGATTGCGATAATTTCAATCAACCGCTTAATAACTGGGATGTAAGCAGTGTAGTTAATATGAGTGAGATGTTTGCTCATTGCTATAATTTCAATCAACCACTTAATAACTGGGATGTAAGCAGTGTAACTGATATGAATGGGGTGTTTGCTGATTGCAAAAATTTCAATCAACCACTTAATAACTGGGATGTAAGCAGCGTAACTAATATGAGAGCAATGTTTGCTGATTGCAAAAATTTCAATCAACCACTTGATAACTGGAATGTAAGCAGCGTAACTAATATGAGAGCAATGTTTGCTGATTGCAAAAATTTCAATCAACCACTTAACAACTGGGATGTAAGCAGTGTAACTGATATGATTGGGATGTTAGCTGATTGCGAAAATTTCAATCAACCACTTGATAGCTGGAAAGACAAACTATCTCAAGAGTTGATTGATAAACCACCACTAATATATTTTGTAGAGAGAAAAATAGTAAATAATAAAACACGATACTATCCAAAAACAAAAGATGAATTAGAAAGTTTAGCAAGAGTAGAAAGTTTAAATTTAGGCGATATAGATACTAGCGCTATAATTGATATGAGTGATTTGTTTTATAAGATTAGGCGTGAAGATTTTAGCGGTATAGAGAATTGGGATGTAAGCAGTGTAACTGATATGAGTGGGATGTTTTATAATTGCGAAAATTTCAATCAACCGCTTAATAACTGGAATGTAAGCAGTGTAGTTAATATGAGTGGGATGTTTGCTGGTTGCGATAATTTCAATCAACCACTTAATAGCTGGAATGTAAGCAGTGTAACTGATATGAATTATATGTTTGCTGGTTGCAAAAATTTCAATCAACCACTTAATAACTGGGATGTAAACAGTGTAACCGATATGCGTTATATGTTTAGTGATTGCGAAAATTTCAATCAACCACTTAATAACTGGGATGTAGACAGTGTAACCGATATGCGTTATATGTTTAGTGATTGCGAAAATTTCAATCAACCGCTTAATAACTGGAATGTAAGCAGCGTAACTAATATGAGTAGGATGTTTTATAATTGCAAAAATTTCAATCAACCACTT
>JAFVMP010000131.1 GCA_017506845.1 Campylobacter sp. | reverse complement strand
ATTTAAAGAGATGGCTGAGAAGATTATTGCTGAGGGTAAAAAGAAAAATTTCAAACCAATCTTGCCAATAAGTAAAGAAAAGCAAGAAGAGCATCTAAAAAAAGCAATCAAAAATATAACTAAAATTTTCAAAACTGGTCATAAAATTCAAAAAAAATGTGAACGATTATATCTAAAAATCGCTAAAGAGATTGAAAAAGGCAAAAAGCTAAAAGAGCAAGATAAAGCAGATAAAATCAACTATGATAAGCTACAAAAACTCTCATTTGAGATTGATAGCCTAAAAGAATATGTCTTTAAAGATAAAGTCTTTATGTCGTCATTTTATGGTATTTGTGGCGCTATGCTAAATAGTCAAGAGCTTGAACTTGCTGTAATCTCAGCTCGCAGAGCCGATACTGATGAAGAAAAAAATGATAAATTATTTGAATGGGTTTCATGCCAAAGTTACTGGATATTTAGTTTAGCTGGAAGTATAGATGCAACTCTTGGCAAGCTAGCAGATGCTGCTAGTGGATTTATGGATAGTCATAAGTTGTTAGAACAATGATAAATAGCGATATTAAATCAACATATGATGAGCATACATATGACTCATATTCTTATGGACAAACTTGTATTGATTATCTATGCGCAGTGGCTAAATTTCATGGCCTAGATGCTGTTAATCCGCATAATGCTAAGGTTCTTGAAATTGGTTGTGCGATGGGTGGAAATATAATAGGCCAAGCTATAAACCACCCAAATTCACAATTTATAGGAATTGATCTAAGTAGTGAGCAAATAGCTATTGGCAAGAGAGCAATCGAGGGGATTGGGTGTAAAAATATAGAGCTTATTGAGATGGATATTTGTAATCTCATAAGTGAATTTGGTGGTAAAATAAAGTTTGATTATATTATTTGCCATGGTATTTATAGTTGGGTGCCTGATTTTGTAAGAAGTGCGATTTTGCAAAGTTGCAAGGAGCTATTAAGTCCAAATGGTGTGGCATTTATTAGTTACAACTGCTATCCAGGCTGGAAATATGTCGAGCCATTACGAGATTTTATGCGTTTTTGTGCTGTAAAAAGTAGTGGAAATGTCGCTGATCTTGAGTCTGGATTAAATGCGATTAAATTTCAAAAGGCTTTTTATGCTAAATACTCTCCAAATGAGACTAGCGCTACACATATTAAAAATTTAAATTCTGAGTATATTAAACATATTCAAAACTATCCAAAAAGTTATGTAGCTCACGAATATATGGAAATTTGCAACCAACCATTTTATTTTTTAGATTTTGCAGCTGATGCAAATGATCACGGGCTTTGCTATGTAGCAGATGCGACATATCATTTTGATGCATCGTTTTTGCCTGAAGGAGCGATAAGTCAATATTTTAGACTCTCATTTGATGATTATATCTCAGCCAATCAAGCCTATGATTTTTTATATTCAATTAGATTTAGAAGCTCGATTTTAACTAAAGAACAAAATAAAAACAAACTAGCTACAAGTGATGAAGATAAGGCTAAATTCTTACATAATCTACACTTTAAGCTAATAAAGCCAGCCCCGCAGCTTCTAAGCTCAGCCAAAGATACATATATCGAACCACTTGCAAGGGCATTAAATGATGCATTTCCATCAACTTTAAGCCTTGATGAAGTTCGTGCAGTTTATCCAAAAGATGATATAGTATTTAGATACTATGATATTAGAACGCTTACAAACAATGCTATTACCATTACTTGTGAACCGCTTCAAAAGCTATTATATATCCCTGGTAAGACTAGACTAAAAAGGGAATATATACCATATCTAAGATATTTCTTAGAAAATGAAGGTTCGCCAATTGGTGTAGCAACTCCATCAAATGATAGGCTAAATGCTGATAAGCATACGCTTGAACTTGCATTAATGTTTGATGGTAATCACAGTATAAAAGATATTCAAAATCATATAAAAGCTAAATTTGAGAGCGAAAAACTGATTCCAACCATTCAAAAAGATGGCCAAAATGTTCCACTTAAAACTCCAAAAGAACAAAATGAATATTTCAAAAATGCTGTTGAAATCATTCGTCTATCGCTGGTTAATAGCTTTATGCTAGAAGAGTATTAGACTATTTAAATTTATTTAGGCTAAATTTGTTAAGATTTTAGCCTAAATAAACTCTAATCTATAAAATGTGCTATGAATAGATTTTAAGCACCATTTATAAAATCTTAATTTGTAAATTTATAAAGCATTTGCGATTAACTCTATTGGATTAGCACATTTTGTGCTGCTACCATGAATATGCAAGGCGTTGTTTAACTGCATTTTACATGCACTGCATTCACTTCCTACGCAGCTAGCATCTACGGCGTTTATCTGTGCGGCTCTGCTTTGACCGGCTTGGCGACTTAGGTGATATTTTTCACTTTGCATTGTTACACCACCAAACCCACAACAGCTATGATTATCGCTCATCTCATTTAATATATATGCACGCTTTAAAAGCTCTCTTGGTTCTTTCCATACGCCTTGCATCTTTCTTGCGTGGCATGGGTCGTGATAGGTGATTTTAGTTTTTTGTTTGTTTTTATTTTTTTCATCTAGAATTTGAGCTAAATTTGTAAATTTGACAAAATATTCAGTAGCTAAATATATCTTTTTGCTTATTTTTATCGCTCTTTGTCTCCACTGCTCATCATTATGAAAATAGTGTTCATAATCAACCTTTATCATCGCTGAACAGGTCGCTTCAGGGATTATAATGGCTTCTATTTTGGAGCTATTAATTAAGCTTTCAAAATACTCAATATTTTTTTTAGCTAGATAATCAACTGTGTTAAAATCTCCTGTAAAATATGCTGGAGCCGAGCAGCACCCTTGCGATTTCATCAAGTGGGCATTTATTTTTAACTCTTTTAAGATTTTTAATAATCCTTTTCCGATATCGGTATAAGCGTAGTTTCCCATACAGCCAATAAATATCCCAATAGTTTTATCTCCGCCATTATCTATAAATTCAGGGTTTGAGTTTAAAAAGCTCTTTTTAGAAGCAGTTGGCAAAAGGCGTTCTTTTTTCATCATTGGAAAGCTAAATCTTGGGCTCATATTGCCATCTTTAATCTTAAATCCACAGCTTTGAAATACATAGCCAAGTCGTGCTGCAATATCCATAATCTTTCTATTTCTAAGCAACCAAAAAAATGCTCTTTTATACCATGCAATTCCAAATTTAGCTGCTATATCGGCTCTTACATTTTCTATCATAGTATCAGTTGGCAGCGAAGCTGGGCAGTCTTGAACGCAGTTAGTACATAAAAAACAGCTCTCAAAAACATCTTTTAAATCCTTATCAAGCTCAATCTCACCCCTATGATATGCGCCTAAAAGATCTAAAAATCCTCTAGGACTTCTAACCTCATCACCGCTAATTTTATATATCGTGCAGTTTGGTTTGCACTTTCCACATTTGACACACGCATCGCTTACTGTGCTAAAATTATAATTTCCCATTTATCCTCTTTGTTTTGTCAAACTTGAATTTACTGCTTGCATAAAAGCACTTCTAACTCCAGCCTTTTCAAGCTCATACACGCCCTCAATTGTCGTTCCAGCTGGCGAGCAAATGCTATCTTTTATCAAGGCTGGATGAGTATCATTAATTAAAGTAGCAAAACTAGTAAATAGTCCGCTTGTCATCGCCTTGGCGTCATTAGTTTTAAGTCCTGAACGAACAGCAGCATTGCTAATAGCCTCGGCTACTAAGGCTAGATATGCTGGAGCGCATCCACTAATTATACTTGCAGCATCAAATTCAGCCTTAGAGTCAAATTTAACCGCCTTGCCAAAACCATTTAAAATATGCTCTATTTGCTCTATTTGCGTATTTGCCATATATGGATTAATGCTAGCTCTATTTTTGGCTGCTATATTTGGTAGGCAAATGGCGTGAGCGTCTGAATTTAATGTTTGAATTTGCTCTAGATCAGTGCGTGCTAGAACGCTAATTATTAAATTTGCTTTACCGCTTATAATATTGGCAAACCATTTAAGCGCATTTGGTTTAATGGCTAAGATAATATTTTTGCCATCTATATTGTAATTATCATCAATAATCTCAATTTCAAATTCACTGCTTAAGCTTTGTAGTTTAGGGTTAGCTCTACTAGCTAACGTAACGCTAAATCCAGAAGATTTTAGCCCTTTAGCCATTGCTAGACCCATATTCCCAGCACCAACTATTACAACTTTCATCTTACTTCCTGTCTTAGTAGAGAGACATCGTTTGGTAGTTTTGAGCCGTTTTTAATAGCATTTGTGATAGTATCTAGATCAAATTTAGTATGATCAAATGCTACTACATAGCAGATATCTCCAGATTTTAGATATCTGTTTTTACCAGCTTCTTCATATCTT
>JAFVMP010000130.1 GCA_017506845.1 Campylobacter sp. | reverse complement strand
GCTATTGAAGGAAGCGCTCATATAGTAGAGCGTCTGCAAAATAGCTTTAAAAGCGATAAAATTCATATAGCTTGTGGAGATTTTACTAAAGGATTTGGATTTGAAGAGATCATTGGCAGAGTAGATTTAATCATAGATAGAAGTGCTGTTACACATAACTCTACAAAGTCTATTAAAAGTGTAGTAAAACTAGCTAATCAATATCTAAAACCAGGCGGAAAATATATGGCATTTGACTGGTTTGCTACTGATTGTGATACATATAAAAATGATGAAAAAATCAAAATCGATGATAATACTTTTGTATTTAATAGTGGGTATTTTGCAGGTCTTGGGAATGTACATTTTTCAACTCCAGAGCATATTAAAGAGCTATTTGCCAAATTTAGCTTAGATTATTTAATCAATAATGTAAAAGAGCAGCTCCAGCCAGAGCCAAAACGCAGCTCATCATATACATTTATAGCGACTAAACCACTATGAGTATAAAAGCTATAGAAGCATTTGCTAGTCTAGGAGTTAGCAAGGGTGATATACTTTATGTAGCTAGTGATGTTACAACATTTGTAATGGACGCTATGCAAGATGGTAAAAGTATAGATGAGTGTCTAAGCGAGTTGGTTGATGGCTTACAAGAGCTAGTAGGAGAGAGCGGGACGCTAATGTTTCCTATATATTCATGGGCGTTTAATAAGGGGCAAACCTTTGATATCCGCCATACAACTGGATCGACTGGAGCGTTAGCTAACTGGATATTAAAAAACCGCCCTGAATTTAGCCGTACAGCTCACCCGATTTATTCATTAATGGTTTGGGGCAAGGATGCTAAAATGCTTGCTAATCTTAATAATATTGATGCCTTTGGGAGTTACTCGCCATTTGGTTATATGTATAAATTTGATGCAAAAATGGCCTTTTTTAATGTAGCAATAAATATGGGAATTACATTTACACACTATGTAGAAGAGGCCTTGCAAGTGCCATATCGCTATTTTAAGCCTTTTACGGCTGGATATATTGATGCTAATGGGGTAGAGACTAAGAGAACTTATGTAATGTATGTTCGTGCTGCTGAGGTAAATTCTAAAAAAAATATGCCAAATAGCTTTTATGAAAGTATTTTAAAGGAAGCTAAATTTGATAATTACTATATCAAATTACTTGGTTCTTGTGATACTTTTAGAATCACAGCTAATGATTTATTAAATAACGGCGGTAAAAATCTTTATACATTTATTAATTATGAGCTTGATTGGAATAAAGGGGTATTTGCTAGTGAAAAATAAGATATTTAAGGTAGCGTGATGATTAGCAATATTTATGAATTTCTAGATAAAAGTGTAGCAAAATATCCAAATAAAACACTATTTGTAAGCGGTAAGAATTGTATTAGTTATCTTGAATTTAGCCATAAAAGTAGCGCTTTGGCTAGCAAGATTTTAGAATTTGGGTTAAATAAAAAGCCAGTTTTAATAATTTTGCCAAAATCCATCGAAGCACTTATAGCGATGTTTGGCGTGGCTAGAAGTGGAAATTTTTATAGTATTATAGATGAGAAAATGCCATTTGAGCGAGTGCAAAAAATTATAAATATTTTAAAACCTGCACTTATTATCACAGCAAGGGATTTGGGTGCTAATAATTATGATATTCCAATGATTTATAGCGATGAATTTGATAGCTTTAAGCCAAATTTATCGCTGCTTAGTAGAGTTGAGATTATTGATACGGACTTGCTTTATGTGCTATTTACTAGCGGAAGCACAGGTGAGCCAAAAGGTGTGAGTATCAGTCATAAAAGTGTGATTGATTATACATTTTGGGTTAGTAAAACCTTTGATGTTGGAAGTGATGAAATATTGGTAAATCAAGCACCATTTTATTTTGATAACTCAATTTTAGATATCTTTACTACAGTTAGATGCGGAGCGACCTTGCATCTTTTATCTACTTTTGAATTTGCCTTTCCAGCTAAAGTAGTGGAGTATTTAAAAACTCACGGTGTTACGATGATATTTTGGGTTCCTAGCGTGTTAATATACTTTGCTAATACAAAAGCGTTAGAAAATCAAGAGCTAAAAACACTTAAAAAGGTGCTATTTTGCGGTGAGATAATGCCAAATCGTCAGTTAAATATCTGGAGAAAAGCCTTGCCAAATGCACTTTATGCTAATTTATATGGGCCAACTGAGATAACTGATGTGTGCTGCTACTATGTGTGTGATAGAGAATTTGGCGATGATGAGCTACTACCAATTGGCAAAGCGTGTAAAAATACACAAATTTTACTTTTTGATGAAGATAATAACCTTATTACTCAGCCATTTATCAAAGGTGAATTATGCGTGCGTGGTAGTAGTCTTAGCCTTGGTTATTATGGCGATAGGGCTAAGAGTGCGCAGGTATTTATCCAAAATCCACTTCATAATAACTTCTACGACCCAATTTATAAAACTGGCGATATTGCAGCTTATAATGAGTATAATGAGTTAATCTGTTATGGTAGGCTAGATTCTCAAATCAAGCTAAATGGTCATAGAATTGAGCTAGGCGAGATAGAAACGGCACTAAATTCACATCCGCAAATCAAGCGTTCAGCGTGTAAATTTACTGGTGAGAAAATTGTAGCGTTTTATGAAGCTAGTAGAGATATAGATAATATTAGAGAGTTTTTAAGTAAAAAAATTCAAGAGTATATGATCCCAAAAATATTTATAAGATTGGATAAATTTGCTCTAAATGCTAATGGCAAAATTGATAGAAAGGCGCTTGATGATAAGCTTTGAGAGTATTATAGTAATTGGTCAAGGAAAAGTAGCTAAAGAGTGCGCTAGAATCGCTAAAGATAAATTTGATAATGTTAAGCTTTTAGATATTAATGAAATTTCAAATTTAGATGAGTATTTTAATTCCTTAAAAGGCCATCTAATAATTAGCGCAAATAATACCTATATATTTAAGCCCAGATGCGTAGAAAATAACGCTATAATCAACTATCATAACGCTTTGCTTCCTAATCACCGTGGAGTAAATGCTCATATTTGGGCAATATGGTGTGGTGATGAAAAAAGTGGAATTACATGGCATAAAGTCGATAATGGTATAGATAGCGGCGAGATACTTATCCAAAAAGAGATAAATATAGAAAATATGAGTGCTAAAGAACTATTATTAGCTCAGCATATGTTAGCAATTGCTAGCTTTAGTGAGTTAGTAGATGTAGATTTTGCTCCATTATGCCTGGTTGCAAATGACCCAAAAAGCTCTCAAATGCATAAAAAATCAGAATTACCAAATGGTGCTATATTAAATTTAGATTGGCAAAGTGATATAATAGCTAGATTTTTGCGAGCATTTGACCTTGGTATTTTTGCTGATATCCCACGCCCAAGAGTAATATATAAAGGTGAATTAGTAGAGATTGACTGCTATGAAATAGACCTAAATGTGATAAAAATCACACTAAAAAATCAAGAAAATTTAATTATCAAAAAGGATTAAAATGCAAGATATAAAAGAGTTATTTGTAGCCATTGGCAAACCAAATGTAGATGAAAATATGCAAAATCTACTAAGTGATGGAATTATTGAGAAAAGCAGGAAGGGATTGCAATCGGTCATAAACCGATAACTGAGAATGCGGATAATACGGAGTCTGAAGATAAAGCAGGAGCGGGTGAAAACAGTGGGAAAACAGATGAAACT